>CAXNGL010000206.1:0-5908 GCA_964201515.1 Burkholderiales bacterium | reverse complement strand
TAGGCAGTGCAGCTCAGAGCCCGTGCCACCGAACCCGGCACTGGTGCGGACGGGCGAGAAGCACTGCAGCTCGTTCAGACACCACAGCGCCCGCCTCACACTTCTACGTTAGATTTCTGGATCGCCGGCCAGTGGTAGCATATGCTTGGTAATCGCAAAGGAGGCCTTATGAATAGCCCTAAATCGGAGGTCGCCTCGATGCTAAAGGCGTTACCCGAGGATGCCAGCCTGGAGGACATTCAGTATCACCTGTACGTTCTCGAGAAGGCGAAGCGTGGCCTTGAGCGCGCTGAAACCGAGAGTGCCATATCCCACGAGGATGCCAAAGCACGTCTTGATAAATGGCTCACCGTCTAGCGTGGTCGCCGGAAGCCATTGAGGATATCGAAGCCATCGCGTCGTATATCGAACGCGATTCGCTGTGGTACGCCAGAGCTGTCGTCTCAAGGATCGTCGAAACGGCTGAGGCCATTCCCGACCACCCCGAACTGGGCCGCATTGTTCCAGAGATTGACGACAGATCGATCCGCGAGCGATTTGTGTACAGCTACCGCATTATCTATCGCATAGAGCGGGAGCGCATGCTGGACGCTCAAACGCCAATCGGGTTCACACAAGACCCTATCTCGCGCCGGCTGGCCTGATGTCGTCTTTGCATTTCACGACGGGGACGAGATTGGCCCACGCATGTTTCCCTGAGCGCTGAGAACCAGGATCGAAGGTTTCTTGCTTGCCTCCTTGGCCTGCGTCGGGGGAGTGCGGACCGAAGGCAAGCCCGCGGTGAAGGCGGAGGTGCGACCGAATGCACGCCTGGATACCCGCGCGCCCGAAGACACGGTCCGCGCCTTCTACACCTGGGTGATCGCGCATCCGTCGTCGGCACTGCCGGCGCCGCGCACACGGGCGCAGCTGATGCCGCTCCTCTCCCCCGAGCTTGCACGCTGGATTGCCGAGGCCATGGCCACCGAGGCGCGCTGCGTCAAGGCGGCGCCGAAGAATGAAAAGCCGCTCATCGTCGAGGGGGACATCTTCGTGGGTAATTACGAGGGAGCGAGTGAGGAGGCTTATGGCGCGCTGCGGCGCGATGGCGACGTGGCCGAGATCGAGGCAGACCTGATGTACGTCGATCGCCGTCATGCGAAGGCGCACCGGCATCGCGCCGTGGCCTGGAAGGGCACGCTCGACCTGCGGCTGGTGGGCGAGCGCTGGCTGGTGCAGAACGTGCGCTACGCGCAGGGCAATTCCCTCAGCGCCAACCTGCAGGCCTACATTGCCGAGGGTGCGCGCGTCTGCGGTGCCCCCTGAACTCGCGGCGCGACTGCGATCGTGCTTGACAAGCACGGGGCCTGCACCTAGCCTCGTTGCGACCAAACATTCTCCGGAGGGGAGTTCCATGCCGATTGCCTTGATAATATTCCTGCGCACACTTGTGCCTGTGCGAAAAGTGGTTGCAGTCGCGATGTCTACCATGATGTTTGCCGCACTGTCATGGCCGGTGACGTCAGTGCGCGCGCAATCAGCCGAGTGGGCCAAGGTGGTGGCGGCGGCGAAGAAAGAGGGCCGCGTGTCCTTTTACGGCAGCACGCCGGTGCAGGCAGGGCAGCGCATCCTTGCCGGCTTCAAGAAAGCACACCCGGACATCGCCATCGACTATGTTCGCCTGTCGAGCGCGGAAATGTTGTCGCGTGTCGAGCAGGAGCGCGCGTCCGGTGTCGATGGTGCCGACGTATGGCTGAGCGCCGAGGTACTGTGGTTTCAGACCCGCGACAAGGAAGGCAAGCTGCTCAAGCCGGTAGGCCCGTCGGCCGCGGACTGGCCGCAGAAGTATTGGCGCGGGCAGGGCGTCGTGGCGATAGGGATCGAGCCGTTTGTCATGGTGTACAACACCAAGCTGGTGACGACTCCGCCCAAGCGCTATGCCGACCTGCTCACGCCCGATTTCAAGGGACGGATCGGTGCCAATGAATTGGCCGCCAGCTCGGTGGTGGCGTGGTATGACTGGATGGAAAAGACCCAGGACCGTGACTACCTGGCCAAGCTCAAGGCCCTCAATGTCAAGCTGTATGCCGGCGCGGTGGGGACATCGCAGGCGATTGCCTCCGGTGAAATTGCCGCGACCCCGGGCACGGCGACGGTCACCACGGTGAAACCGCTGATGGACCAGGGCGCGCCGATCAATTTCGTGCGGCCGATTCCCGCCTTCGGCTTCGAGTACGCCGCGGCGGCGTTCGGCTGGAGCAAGCGCCCCAATGCGGCGCTGGTGCTGATGGATTACCTGATGTCGGTCGAAGGCCAGACCCTTCTCTACGGCACAGGCGAGGGCGCCAGCCCGCGGACCAACATACCGGGGGCCATGCCGGCATCCGAGATACAGGTGTTCGATGCCTCGCAGTACACGCCGGAAGTGGTGAGGATTTACCGCGAGCGCTGGAACAAGATCATGAAGTGATGGTGCAAAGCGCCTGGAACAGGGAAGCGTCGTGATGAGATTGTCCGTACTTACCTCCGGCACGGCTCTGGATGAATGCGCGGGCCTCGCGCGGCGCGCCGAGGCCCTCGGCTTCGAGGCGGTGTGGGTGCCCGACCACCTCGTCGCGCCGCACGAGTTCGCGCCCGCCTATCCCTACCAGCCCACCGGCCGCCCGCGCTTCGGCCCGGAGACGCCCTTTGCCGACCCATGGATCATGATCACGCATCTCGCTGGCGTCACGACCAAGGTGCGCCTGGGCGTGGGCGTGTTCATCCTGCCCATGCGCAATGTGTTCGCCGCGGCCAAGGCCATTTCCACGACGCAGGTCATCACCGGCAACCGCGTGATGCTGGGCGTGGGCATCGGCTGGATGCGCGAGGAGTTCAAGGCGCTGGGCGAGCGCTTCGAGCGGCGCGGCGCGCGCACCGAGGAGATGCTCGCGGTGATGCGAAAGCTGTGGACGGGCGCGCCGGTCGCACATCACGGTGAATTCTACGAGTTCGACACGCTGCAGATGTCGCCCGGCATCGGCACTGCGCCGCCGCTCTATTGGGGCGGCAAGAGCGCGCCGGCGTTAAAACGCGCCGCTCGCCTGTGCGATGGCTGGTTCGGCCCGCCGTGCCAGATCGACGAGACGCTGGCGCTGCACGCGCAGCTCGAGGCGGAGCTGATGGCCGCGGGGCGCGACCCGGCACAGTTCGACATCTGGGCGCGCGCCGCCGAGCCGATGGGCGCCGATATCATTGCGCGCTATCGCGAGGCCGGTTTCAGGCACCTCGCCATCCGCCCGCCCGATGGCATGGGCGGTGCCGCACGGCTCGAATGGCTGGACCAGGTTGCGGCGTGGGCGGCGCGCTAGCGCGTCCTCTGGATCCGACGCGCGCTCGCGGCGTGCCCATCAAGGTGCACATGCCCTCGGGGCAGGGGCCATCCGTGCGCGCCGCCACGCCGAGGTTCTTCGATGTCTGCCTCAAGTCGGACGACACTGCCCTGTCGCAACTGAACAATGTTGAACTGGGCCGATACCTGCCAGGCGGCGCGGCGACCATCGAAGTCAGGCGCAAATAGGCGGGGAATTCGTTACCCTGCTGCCCGAAACGCCGCCGCATGGTGGCAGAATCTGCCCAACTAATCCGAGGAAGCTTCGCCATGAACTGCCGGAAACTGTCCCTTGTTGCCGTTTTGGCCTTTCTCCCGGGCGTTACCGCGTTCGGTGCAGAGCCAACACGCTCGGACGCCGGCGAGGGCGTCAACGTCGGCAGGAAGTCGTCGTTCACCAATCTCGTGCCGGCGCGGCAGGTGGAGCAAGGCGCGGGCCAGCAGTACGAGCAACTGAAACAGCAGGCGCGCCAGCAGCGCGCGCTCGCGCCCGACGATGATCCTCAGGTGCTGCGCCTGCGCGCCATCGCCAGGAAGATGTTGCCCTTCACCCACAAGTGGAATGAGCGCGCCCGTGACTGGCAGTGGGAAATCAATCTCATCGGCAGCAAGCAGATCAACGCCTTTTGCATGCCGGGTGGCAAGATTGCATTCTTTTCCGGCATCATCGACACGCTCAAGCTTACCGACGACGAAGTCGCGGTGGTCATGGGCCACGAGATCGCGCATGCCCTGCGGGAGCATGCGCGCGAGAGGATGGGCAAGCAACAGGCGACCAATCTCGGGGCGAACCTCGCCTCGCAGCTGCTGGGGCTGGGCAACCTGGGCAACATGGCGCTGGGGGCGGGCGTGAACCTGCTGACGCTGAAATTCTCGCGTGACGATGAAACCGAAGCCGACCTGGTCGGGCTGGAGTTGACCGCGCGCGCCGGCTACAACCCCAGCGCCGGCGTCACGCTGTGGCAGAAGATGCAGCGCGCCTCCGGTGGCGCGCCGCCACAGTGGATGTCGACCCATCCGGCCAGCGACAGCCGCATCAAGGAAATCGAGGCGCACCTGCCGCACGTGATGCCGCTCTACGAGCGCGCGAAGGCTGGCAGGGGCTGAGGCCTTGCGCCACCCGCGCGGCCGAGCCAGCGCAGCAGGCCGCGCGATCCCCGGTTTGAGCAGCGCGGCCGAGCCTGCGCAGCAGGCCGCGCGATCCCTCTAAGCGGCGGGCCGCTTGAAGATCTTCAGTTTCTGCGCTTCGCGCTCGATGCCATCGCGCAGGCGCAGCAGCTTTTCCTGGTGCCGTGTCACCAGCGGGTAGTGGTGGGCGGCATCCAGCGCCCAGCCCAGGTCCCAGCAGTGCTTGGGATTGGTGATCCATAGTTCAGGGTCAAGGCGCCTCAGGTCGAAGGCGCGCGAGTAGCTGCGCAGGGTCTTCTGGTAGCGCCGGTTGGTGTACTCGTGGAAGTACGACATGGCGAGTTCGCGCAGGCTGCCGTAGACGGGGTCGCGCCAGCGCAGCACCGGGCTGTTGGTCTTGGAGATGGCGCCCCAGCAGCGCCCGCGCTTGTAGATCGCCACCACGTGGTCGGAGTCGCGCGTGGCCTTGAGGTCGAAGAGCAGCGGCGGGTCGCCGTTGATCCACAGTGCACAGGCCGCCACCACCGCGCCCTCGATGCACAGCGCGCGGTTCTGCTTGAGCACTTCGCGCACCGACAGGCAGGTCTGGCCGCCGATCTCGAAGTTCTGCGGGATGCGGTCCACCCAGGCCTGGATCTTTTCCGGGGTATTGAGCCGCGCCAGCGCGCGGAATTCCAGCGCCGTCAGCCCGAGGTCTTCGCGGCGCGCGTGCTTCACGCGGATGCGATTGCGCGTCCCGTGCCCGCTCCCCGGCATCAGGCGTCGGCTTCCCGCAATTTTCGTTCGCGGATGCTGGCGGCGAAATCGAGCACCGTCTGCGCCAGGGTCACCCGGTCCTCCATGCTGCGCATGAAGGTCTTGGTAGCGATGACATCGAAGCCGCTGGCACGAATGCCTTCGGCGAGCACCTCGTCCTCGGTGTCGAGCACGAAGCCATCGATCAAATGGTAGTACTCAAGCGCGATGCTGCGCGCCGACACCTCATGCCCCAGTTCGCGCATCATTTTTGCGGCCGAGCCCTTGTGCGCATGGCCGCCGGCGATGGGCGTCACTGCGATGATGGGCACGCCGCGCGATTTCAGCAGGTCGCGCAGGCCGTTCACCTCGAGAATCGGGCGGATGGTGTGGTAGGGGTTGGAGGGGCAGATGACGATGGCCTCGAGATCGGGGGCATACAGCGCGTCCATGACTTCGTCGGAGATGCGCGCGTCGGCCGCGCCAGCGTAGAAGAAGCCCTTGACCGCCGGGTCGCAGCCCAGGTCCTCGAAATATTCCGTGTAGCTCACGTCGCCGGCCTCGGTGAGCAGCTGCGTGCGCACCGGGTCGTCGCTCATCGGCAGCACGCGAGCCTCGATGTTGAGCGCGCGGCAGAAATCCAGCGCGATTTCGGTCGGACGGCGTTCCTCGCGCAGGGCTTGCGCGCGCAACGCC
>CAXNGL010000205.1:0-5928 GCA_964201515.1 Burkholderiales bacterium | reverse complement strand
GCGGCATCGGGGCCACCCTTTTCTCCGCATTCCAGCGCTTCGACTACGATTTCGTGTGCGCCATCCTGCTCACCATCATCGCGGTGATCGTGGCTGGCGAAGTCCTCACCAACGTTCTGAAGAAGACCTTCCGTGTCTGAGGCCGGCGCACCAGTCCGGCAGGAATGGCAGCGTTTTTCCCCCGGCGAGCGGCTGGGCCGTTTCGCCGTCTACCTGGTGCTGGTGATTGCCGTGGTCGCCGCCGGACGCTCGGTTGAAATCATTCCTGAATTCCTCTACGACGCACCGGAGCAGATGCAGGACCTGCTGGTGCGCATGTGGCCGGTGGACTTTGCGTTCTACCCGCAGGGCGTGCATGACGGGCTGATGGAGACGCTGCGCATCGCCACGCTGGGCACGCTGCTCGCCGTGGTGCTGGCCGTTCCGTTCGGATTGCTCGCGGCGCGCAACCTCACGCCGTTTGCGCCGGTGAATTTCCTGGCGCGGCTGGTGCTGGTGGCCAGCCGTTCGGTGAATTCGCTGGTATGGGCGCTGCTGTTCGTGGCGGTGTTCGGGCCGGGTGCATTGGCCGGGACGCTGGCGATCGCCTTTCGCTCCATCGGTTTCGTCGGCAAGCTGCTGGGCGAGGCCATCGAGGAAACCGCCACCGGGCCGGTGGAGGCGCTCACCGCGGCCGGTGCCGGTACCGGCGCCCTCATCGGGTACGCCTACTGGCCGCAGGTCAAGCCGGCGTTCTGGTCCATCGTGCTGTTGCGCTGGGACATCAACGTGCGCGAATCGGCGGTGCTCGGGCTGGTCGGCGCCGGCGGTATCGGCATGGCGCTGGATACCGCGCTCAACCTGTTCCAGTGGGAGCGCGTCGCCATGGTGCTGGTGGCGATCTTCATCGTCGTCATCATCGCCGAGCTTGCCGTCACCCAGGTGCGCAAGCGCATCCTCTGAGTCGTGCGACCGCTGGCACAATTCCCGCGCGATGCGCTGCGCCAGATCGAAGGCGTGCTCACCGACATCGACGACACGCTGACCAGCGGCGGCAAGCTGACCGCCGCGGCGTATTCGGCGATGGAACGCCTGCGCGAGGCCGGCTTGCTGGTGATCCCCATCACCGGACGCCCGGCCGGCTGGTGCGACCATATCGCGCGCATGTGGCCGGTGGATGCCGTGGTCGGGGAAAACGGCGCGTTCTGGATGCGCCATGACGATGCGCTGGGGCGCCTGCGCACCGTGCACATCGCCGACCCGGCCACCCTCGATGTGCGGCAGGCACAGCTGGCACGCCTGGCCGAGGACATCATCACCGCGGTGCCGGGCTGCGCGCTGGCCTCCGACCAGCGCTACCGCATCGCCGATCTCGCCATCGATTTTTGCGAAGACGTTTCGCCGCTACCGCCGGCCGCAGTGGACGAGATCGTGCGGCGCATGCGTGCACACGGACTCACGGCCAAGGTCAGCTCCATCCACGTCAACGGCTGGTTCGGCGATTACGACAAGCTCTCCACCACACGTCGATTGCTTGCCGAGGAGTTCGGACGCAACGCCGACGCGGACCGCGCGCGCTGGGTATTCGCCGGCGACTCGCCCAACGACGAGCCGATGTTCGCGCATTTCCCGCATGCCGTGGGCGTGGCCAATGTGGTGCAGCACGCCAAGCGCATGTCGGCACTGCCGGCGTGGGTGACGCCGTCGCCCTGCGGGGCCGGCTTCGTGGAGATTGCCGAGGCGCTGCTTGCGGCACGCGCCGGCGCGTGATCGACCACGACGGGGTCAGTTAAACGTGCGCGACCAGTAATCGCGATACTTCGCCGCCACCTCGGCCGGGTACTGGTCCGGGTCCCAGAACACCACGTTGTCGGGTACCTTCGCCGCGCCCGGAATATCCGCCAGCGGACTGGGGCTTCCATCCATGCCATTCAACACCGTCTGACCGTCGCGCGTCATCAGGTAATCGACCAGCACCAGCGCGGCATTCGGGCGCTTCGACCAGCCCAGTGCCGCCAATTGATACGGGTAGGCCAGCGCGGGGCTCGGCGTCACCATGGCGATCGGGGCCCCAGCCATGATCATGGTTTGCAGCGTCTGCTGATTGACGAACGCGCCCACGGCCACCTCGCCCGACGCCACCGCCTGCGCCACGGGCGGCGGACCGACGTAGATCTTCGGCCCCTGCGCGCGCAGCTTCGCGAGATAGTCTCCGCCCTGCGATTTTTCCAGCCAGTCGTACCAGGCGATCACCAGCGTCGAGGCGAGATTGGATGTGCCGATGCGGCCCTTGAACTCCGGCCGCAGCAGGTCGGCATAGCCGCGCGGCGGCGTCGGCACGAGGTTCTTGTTGTAGGCAATGACGAAGTACTGCAGGCTGGCCGACACCACGACGCCCTGCGTGAGATAGCGCGCCGGCCAACCGGCCAGCGCCGGCCCCGCGGGCTTGAGCAGCCTGCCCTCGCGCAGACGCCCCAGGTACCACGCCGTTTCGGTGGAAAGGAATACGTCGGCGCCGTCGGCATTGGCGCCGCGCTCCTGGTCGATCTTGGCCACCAGCGGACCGCTCGACCCGCGCTGCCACTCGACGGCAATGTCAGGATAGGCTTTCTTGAATCCGGCGGCCACGCGCTGCAGCGCGTCCGGCGCAGCTGCACCGTAGAACGCCACCTTGCCTTCCTTCTTCGCCGCGGCGACGACATCGGCCCAAGCCGGCGATTGCGCCAGTGCAATGCCGGGCGACAGCGCCACAGCCGCGATCGCCATCCACGCCGCCAACACCAGTGTGCGCCTGCGCGCCGGATTCTTCGCAATGCTCATGTGCTCTCTCCTCGCCTCGGTAATTTTCGCAGACTGAATTGTGCAGGTTGAATGATGCAGCCGCAATGTGCGTCCTCGCCGCTCACACTGTCAAGCACTTCGCATACGGGATCGGCACCCATTGCTCCCCCGGCCACGCTATAAGACCAAGCCGGTGAGAATAATTGATGTACTGAAGTCCGAGTGGTGGGTTATATATACTGAAAATGATCATATTGAAAAACCGCCGCCCGGCACAACCTGATCAACGCGCCATCAGCGCGCGATGTCATCCGGCGTGTCGATGTCTTTCAGGCAGCCCGGGTCGTCCACCGGAATCATCTGGATGGAGCCGGCATGGCGCTGCAGGATGCGCCGCGCGCCCTCATCGCCGCGCAGGTTGAGCAGTTCTTCGCGCACCCACTCGGTCAGGCCAACGGGATGCCCGCGACTCCCCTTGTAGACGGGCGCGGCAATGACGGCGCCGTCACCGATCCAGCGCGCCACCGCGCGGATGGTGTCCGGCGCGATGTAGGGCATGTCGGCGAGCGCAACCACCCAGCCGAATGCATCGACTGATGCCGCCACTGCACAGGCGAGGCTGGCGCCCATGCCCTGGTCGGCATCCGGGCAGACCACGACTTCGCAGCCGGCCTCGCGAAGGGCCGCTTCGAGCGCAGGAACCCCCGGCCTGACGACGGCGATGGGATTGGGCAAGGCAGCCGCCAGGTTGCGCGCGCTGGCCACGGCAATGGGCAACCCGGCATGCTTGCCCTCCGGGAGCGGGTGCATCAGCTTGTTCGCGCCAAAGCGCGAGGAGGAGCCCGCGGCGAGCAGGATGCCGCGAATGATCGTCGGGGAGAATTTCAAGGACAGGTCCGGATCATGCTGCGGCAGTGCGTGCGATCCGGCACAGGCATCGACCTCGACATCGAGAAGTACACTGCCCTGCTTTGTTTGCGGCAGTCAATCCTGCGGAACGGCGCAGCCGGCGGTCACATTCACCTTGGGCGGCTCGATGGTCTCGGGAATCTGCACGCCATGGCGCACCGCGGTCATCTCGGCCAAGATGGCCACGGCGATTTCCGGAGGCGTCTTGGAGCCGATCTTCAGGCCCACCGGCCCGCGCAGGCGCGCGATCTCGGCTGCCGCAAGGTCGAAATCAGCCAGGCGCTTCCTGCGGTTGTCGTTGTTTTTCTTCGAGCCCAGCGCGCCGACATAGAAACACGGCGACTTGAGCGCTTCGAGCAGCGCCGCATCGTCGAGCTTGGGGTCATGGGTGACGGCGACTACGGCGCTGTGCGCATCCAGGTTCATCGCCACCACCACGTCGTCGGGGTAGCCGCGATTGATCGGCACGCCGGTCAGCGTCCATTCGGCGGCGTATTCCTCGCGCGGGTCGCACACCGTCACATGGTAATCAAGGGCCTGCGCCATTTGCGCGAGGTAGCGCGACAACTGGCCGGCACCGATGACCAGCAGGCGCCAGGTCGGCCCGTGCACCGTCTTCAGGATCTTGTCGTCGAACTCCAGCAGGTCGGACCACTTGCCCGACTCCAGTCGCACGGCCCCCGTCTGCATGTCGAGGAAGCGCGCCACCAGCTCATGGCGCTCGATGGTCTTGAGCAGGTCTTCCAGCTTGGAATGCGGCATGACCGGCTCCATCACCAGCTGCAGCGTGCCGCCGCAAGGCAGCCCGAAGCGCGTGGCCAGCTCCTGCGTGACCCCGTACGTGGTGACAAACGGCCTGGTCGCCGCCAGGCTGTTGGCTTTCACCTTGTCGATGAGGTCGTCCTCGACGCAGCCGCCGGACACCGACCCGATCACCTGGCCGTCGTCACGAATGACCATCATGGCGCCCACCGGCCGCGGCGCCGATCCCCAGGTGTGGGTGACCGTGCCCAGCGTGGCGCGACGGCCTTCCGAGGTCCATTTCACCGCGGTGCGAATGACTTCCAGATCGACGCTGTCCATGTGCTGCCTCTAGTAAGAATGCGGTAAGAATGCGCTAAGAATGCGGCAAGTTTTTGATCCGAAAAGCCTAGTCCGATCACCCCGGAAGGTCAAGCAAAAACAAGGATTTCCTGAATTCACCGTGCATTTGCCAGCGGTCGGGAGATGAACTAGGATTTGGCTGTCCCCGCGTTGTTCTGCGATGTTCTGATTTGCATGGCGCGCTTTTCTGCCCGCTGGTCCGTCTGTTGCCAATAGTTGGCGATCCCGCAATATATTGGGCCTGTCTGGCTACAATTCAATGTCTTTGCCTGAGGAGGTAAGCATGTCCGTCAAAGTATCCATGAACGTCAACGGCAAGGCCGTCAGCGCCGATGTCCCGGAGCGCACGCTGCTGGTCAGCTTCATCCGTGAAAACCTGCGCCTGACCGGAACGCACGTCGGTTGCGACACCGCCCAGTGCGGTGCCTGCACCATCCACCTGAACGGCAAGGCCGTCAAGAGCTGCAACATCCTCGCCATGCAGGCCGAGGGCGCCGATGTCACGACCATCGAAGGCATTGCCAAAGCCGACGGCACGCTGCATCCCATGCAGGAAGCCTTTCGCGACAACCACGGCCTGCAATGCGGCTTCTGCACGCCGGGCATGGTCATGAGCGCCATCGACCTGGTGAAGAACACGCCCAACCCGACGGAAGCGCAGATCCGCGAACAGCTCGACGGCAACATCTGCCGCTGCACGGGTTATCACAACATCGTCAAGGCCATCGCCGCAGCGGCGCCGAAAATGGTGTGAAGGACCGCGCGGCCTGCTGCGCAGGCTAGTCCGCGCTGATGGGAAGGACCGCACGGCCTGCTGCGCAGGTTAGTCCGCGCTGCTCTGTTTTGAAACCGGCCGAGATGAAGGCCACGAGCGATTGAAAGTGTCACCGTGCACCACCTGTGGAGGAGGCTGCCATGAGCGCAACGGATTTTATTGGAAAGCCAGTCAAGCGCATGGAGGATTACCGCTTGCTCACCGGCGAAGGCAACTACACCGATGACATCGGGTTGCCGCACCAGACCCACGCCGTGTTCGTGCGCTCGCCGCACGCGCATGCGCGCGTCAAGTCCATCCGCAGTGAGGCTGCGCGCAAGGCCCCCGGCGTGCTGGCCGTCTACACCGGCGACGACATCGCTGCGGCCAGGCTGAACGGA
>CAXNGL010000204.1:0-5984 GCA_964201515.1 Burkholderiales bacterium | reverse complement strand
TGGCCGGAAGATCATTCGTCGGCGGCCCTTTGCAAGGGGATAGTCCCGGGGAGAGTCCAGTTGTGTGCCAGGCATGGTTCCATATTGGAACCATTATGGTTATCCACGGTCGGTATGTCCATGCGCGGCGAGTGCGCTTCCCGCCCGGTACTTGCGCTAGCGCGGGTTCTTGCGCTTCATGCGCTCCGCCAGATCCGCGAACGGGTTGAACTTTCCCGGTTCGGCCTTCTTGTCCCCGCCGCCACCGGCTTGTGAGTCCAGCAGGCGCGAATGCTCGTTGTCGTGGCAGTAGATGCACAGGAGTTCCCAGTTGCTTCCGTCCTGGGGGTTGTTGTCGTGGTTGCCGTCCTTGTGGTGGACGGTCAGCTCCTTGAGTCGCGAGTAGGGGAACTCGCGCGCGCACTTGGCGCAGATCCAGGGGTAGAGCTTGAGGGCGCGGTCGCGGTAGGGGTCGGTGGCCATGGGTTGTTTCTCGTGAGTCAGGGTTAGCTTGCAATGCAGCATTCTGCGCATTGCCCATTCACATGTTGACACACCCTGCCTGCTTTGATGTAGTGGGGGCCATTCCATTGGCGGGGCTTGGGGATATGTACATGATGAAGATGTGTGTTATCGGTCTGGTTGCGGCAGCGGCGGTGGTGGTGTCGCTGCCGAGTGCAGTGCTGGCGCAAACGCCGGGCAAAGCCATCACCCTCGTGATTCCGTTTGCGCCGGGCGGGCCGGGCGAGGTGTCCGGGCGGATCATGATCCCCGTGCTGCAGGAGAAACTCAAATCGCCCATCATCATCGAGAGCCGCCAGGGTGCGGGCGGCGCGGTGGGCATCACCAGCGTGGCGAACGCGCCGCCGGACGGGCACACCATCCTGTATACGTCCAACGCCATCACCATCGACCAGGCCATCAAGCTGAAGCCGGCCTACGATCCGCTGAAGGACTTGCGGCCGCTCACCATCGGACTGTTCGGCGTGCAGTCGGTGGCCATCAACCCGCAGCTTCCGGTCGGCAACCTGCGCGAATTGCTTGCCTACGCCAAGGCGAATCCCGGCAAGCTGAACTATGCGCACGCCGGGGTGGGGTCGCACACCCACATGGCGATGGAACTGTTCAAGCTGAAGGCCGGCGTGGACATCGTGGCCGTGCCGTATCGCGGCGGCGGGCAGCAGGCGCTGGCCTCGGTGCTGGCCAACGACACGCAACTCACCATGTTGCCGCCGGTGCTGTTCAACCCGCATGCACAGGCCGGCAAGATCAAGATCCTGTTCGTGGCCACCGACCAGCGCATGCCGCTGGTGCCGGAGGTGCCCACGGCGGCCGAGGCTGGCCTGCCCGGCTACGAGGCCATGTTCTGGTATGGCCTCTTCCTGCCCGCCGGCACGTCAAACGAAATCTTCAATCGCATCGAGACGGCGTTCATGGAGACCATCAACGCGCCAGACTTCCGGCAGAAGATGCAGTCGCTCGGCTACATCCCGGGCGGCATGCGGTCCGGCGCGTTCCGCACGCGCATCGAGGATGAAGTGAAGCAGTGGGGCGAGATCGTGTCGAAGGCAAATATTTCGCGTGAGTGAGCTTCAGCACAGTCGACGGCCGATCAATGTTTTTGGGTCAGTCGAGCGTGTGATCGGTAGTCAGCGCAACTCCTTGACGGACCGCCTCTTCAAGCTTGCATAAATATCATCCCTGGAGGCGACTGCAATGACCGTGACGCGCTTGCGTGAGTCATCGATATGGTAGACCAGCCGGTATTGCGGCCGCGTCAGCTTGATCTTGTAGTAGTCCTCATGCCCTGAAATCAGATTCTTCGGGATGCGAGGAGCGTCCAGGCATTTTTGCAGTTGCTTCTTGAAAAGCTGCTTGACAGAGCCGTCGAGGTCTTTCCATTCCCGCGCAGCCTTCGGCACGAAGGCAAGCTCATAGCTCATTGAGCTTTACAACCTTGGCCTTGCGCAGGCTGCCCTTTCGTTGTTCGACGATCCTGCCCAATGCCTTGTCTTCCATCGCATCCAGCATGGTGCGATAGGCCTCGGGAGACACGATGTAACCCGCCGGCTTGTTGTGGCTGAGGATGGCCACTGTGTGACCGGCAGCCTGCTTGAGCAGTTCGCCGGGCGCCTTGCGCAACTCGGTAATGCTGACGGTGTATTCGCTGAGGATCTGTTCCATAAATACCCTAATAGATACCCTAATAAATGCACAAAATAATGTGCTTAATTATAGCGTAAGTGGAACGAGGAGAAGGCCGGAGGGATGTTGAGAGTTGCTTCGCGGAGGACAAGCGTCGGTCAATTGTTGCTCTGACTTCGAGGCTTAGAGGACAAATGACGGCTAATGACTGCGCCGAGTTTCTTTTGCCGCAGCGGCGTGGATGCAGGTCATGTAGCATTCGCCAATCGCTGTTGTGCGTGTAGTAGTGCGTGTCATGTGAGAGCACCGCGTCCGATGGGCTGAAAGAATGGGGGTACGCATGAAAGCCTGCACCGGCACTTCGAGTAACGTAAATTCCCGGCATTGCACGGCCGGACTTCTTTTGCTGCTGCTCGCCTCTATTTCGGGTACTGCGTATGCTCAGGCGCGGGTCGCACCTGCCCCCGAATCTTCATGGCCCTCGGTGCTGGATAGCGCCCGCAAAGAGGGCCGGGTGGTGCTTTATTCGCAGCAAGTGCCGCAGCAAATCGCCCAGATCAAGGCCGATTTCGAAAAGGCTTTCCCGGGTATCACCCTTGAGGCAGCGCGCCTCACCGGCACAGCGGCGAATATCAAGCTTGATCAGGAACGGGCCGCTGGCGTTGATGGCGGCGATATCCTGATCACGGGCGAAGTGGTTTGGCTCGCCGATCGCGCCAAGGAAGGCGGTCTGCGAAAGCCGATCGGCCCGGCCGCGCAGTCCTGGCCGGCGAAGTACCTGCTGCATGAAGCCATCCCTGTGCTCGGGCTCGACCTCTTTGTCATTGCTTACAACACCAACTTGATCAAGACGCCGGTCAGCGGTTATCAGGACTTGCTGCGTCCCGAATTCAAGGGCCGCCTTGGCACGACGGAAGTGCAAGCCATCGCGATCGTGGCTTTTTACGAGTGGCTGGAGAAAACCCAGGGTGGCGACTTTCTTGCCAGGCTAGCGGCGCAAGGTCCGCGCATCTACACCGGGGCCGTGCCCAATGCGCAGGCAACCGCCTCGGGCGAGGTTGCGGCCACCACCTTTAGCGTATCGGCGGTATTGAAGCCGCTGATCGAGAATGGGGCGCCCATGAGGATCGTGGTCCCCCAGCCTGGTCTCGGCTTGCGCTATGGCGCGGGAATTATTGCCGGCAGTCGGCGACCCAACGCATCGCAGGTTCTGCTGGACTATCTGATGTCCCCGCGCGGTCAGACTGCTTGGCATTCCCAGGGAATCTCGGCGAGCCCACTGCCCAATATTCCCGGCAGCCAGGATGCCAGTTCCATTCAGGCCTTCGATCCGGCGGTCTACGACAAGGATTCGGTCAGCAACTACAAGCGAAAGTGGGACCTGCTATTCAGGCGGTAGAGCGAACTTCATCGTTGTTTCTTTAGCGAACGTAAGGAGCGAACCGTGGACCTCATGCTTGAGGGCAAGGTGGCCGTTGTTACTGGCGCTGGATCAATCGGAGATCCGGGTATCGGCGCCGCCATTGCGCAAGTGCTCAGCCGGGAGGGTTGCACCGTCGTCGTGGTGGACCGCGATCTCGAGGCAGCCGAGTACACGGTGAAAGCCATCTCTGCGCGAGGCAAGGCGCTTGCCATCAGGGCGGATGTGGCGAATGAAGCGGATTGCAGAGCGGTGTTCGACCAGACGATGGCTGCACTGGGGCGTGTCGATATTTTGGTCAACAACGTCGGCATTGAAATCCGCGATGACTCCATAGAGTCATGGCATCAGGTGATGATGACCAACTCTGGCAGCATGGTGATGCTGTCGGCGCGGTTCCTCGAGGTAGCCAAGGACGGGGGCTCGATCGTGAATATCGGCTCCACTTCCGGCCTGCGGCCGCCGCGTGCCGGCGCGGTGTCTTATGCCATGTCGAAGGGCGCCGTGTTTGCCCTGACAAAGTCGCTGGCAGTGCGCTATGGCCCGAAGCAGGTAAGGGTGAATTGCGTTTGCCCCGGGGGGCCTATGACGCCCATGGGAATTCGACTTACCCTGGGCGCGAACCCGACAGCCGAAGAAATTGAAGGCATGAAGAAGCTGCGACGCGAACAAAACCCGCTGAATCGCCTCGGCGACGCCTGGGATGTCGCCGAGGCGGTCGCCTTTATCGCCAGCGAAAAGGCGCGCTGGATCACGGGCGTGGTGCTGGTCGTGGATGGCGGGCGCATGCTGTCCGCCGCCATCGCGTGACATTGTCAGAGCCCAAGCGAAGCTTCAGATTCAACGCGCGACCGGTTCCCCTGCGAGGCGTCGATCCGTCATCGTTTTCCGGCGCTGGCGTGGGCGTCCGCTGAATTCGGATTCGACGCTGCCGGTTTGTCTTCCCATGTCATCTCCCCTGGCCGCACCCACGCAGCACCCGGGTTGGTGAATTTCTCGACCTGATGCGCAGCGGCCGCAATGAGGTCGTGGCGCGCCGGGGCGAACATCTCGATGCGCGTGCAGGGTTCGGTGCCTGTGACCCACGCGGTATGAAACGCGTAGGCGGGAATGACCATGGCATTCCCGGCCCGCAGGTCGTGCTCGACGCCTTCGATCAGCACGGTCATCGATCCGGTCAGCATCACCAGCATCTGCTCGTAGGGATGATTGTGCTCGCTGTGCATGGGCACGCCGCCCTCGTCGGGCAGCGAGGCGTGGAAGGCCAGCATGCCCTCCTCGGTACGAAGGGCCGAGTGGCTGCGTGTCTTGCCGCCGGCAAGGGCGACAGCAGCGTCGAGTTCCGCAATCGGGTAGATGGTCGGATGCCGGGTTGAGACGGGTCGGGTCATGGCGCTACTCCTTGGTTGGTCACCGGTTCGCCGGCGTAATGAATGCCACGGCCGCGCCGGACGTATCCACTGCAACGCCGAATCGTCCGATGCCTGGAATGTCGCGTGGGGAAGTCACCACTTCGCCGCCCAGTGCCGTTGCCTTGGCTGCTGTCTTGTCGCAGTCGGGCACAGCCACATAGGGTAGCCACATCGACTTGGCTTCCGAGTTGACCGACTGGCACAGCCCGGCGCGCGGCCGGCCGCCGCTCTTGAGCATGTAGTAAGGGGACTGCCCCATGCTCATCACCTCGTGCCGGTAACCGAACATGCTTTCGTAGAACTCGAGCGCCCGGCGGTCGTTGTTTGTCCACAGTTCGTTCCAGAACCAGCCACCTATGGGTGTGTTCTCGACGTCGAGCGGGTCGCCGTTGGCACCCTTCCAGATGCAAAATGACGCGCCGGTCGGATCGGCCATCGCTGCCGCACGCCCCACCGGACCGAAGTCCGTCGGTGGCATCATGATGCTGCATCCCACCGACAGCGCCGCCCGGTGCGCCGCATCGACATCCGGAACGGACAGGTAGGAGACCCAGTGGCTCGCCACGCCGGGCGGGCCTTTTCGATAACCGCCGATCGCCTGGTCGCTGTTGTTGATCATCGGGTAGGGTTCTCCCCCGCCCATGGGGACGCGCGCCGATCGCCAGCCGAAAAGCCGGTCATAGAATTGCATGGCCCCTTCGACATCCTGGGTCAGCAACTCAAAGCAGACGAACTTGCCGTGCAGGTACGGGGTGCTCATGCCGGTCTCCTGGTGGATGTCGGGCTGGACATTATGTCCAAGCCCGCGGGCTGCGGCAACACGTTTCCGACACACGTTTCCGGAACTTCGCCCAATCGCTTCCCGAGTCGTGGCAGTATCAGCATTACCCTGAATTGCTCCGGATTCGATGACATGCCCGACCAGGTTTTATCGTGAGCAGTGAAACAATCGCAGGGCCCGGCACCCCAGCCGCATATTGGTCGGTCGCCGGCTTGGCGGAGGGGGCGCGCCTGGTGCTGCCGGCGAT
>CAXNGL010000203.1:0-6035 GCA_964201515.1 Burkholderiales bacterium | reverse complement strand
GGTCCGCCAGCCCGATGTCCTCCACCGCCATGCGCACCATCCGCCGCCCCAGGTACAGGGGATCTGCGCCACCGTCGAGCATGCGCACAAACCAGTACATGGACGCATCGGGATTGGAGCCACGCACCGATTTGTGCAGGGCTGAGATCTGATCGTAGAACGCGTCACCACCCTTGTCGAACTGTCGCAGGCTGCGTGCCACCGCACCCTCGACGAAAGCACCATCGAGCGTGCTGACTTTGGCGCCGGCGGCTGCAGTTTGCAAGGACTCCAGAAGATTGAGCAAGCGTCGCGCGTCGCCATCGGCGTAGCCGATGAGCCGCTCGCGGGCCTGCGCGTCGAAAACCAATTCGGGCATGGCCTTCATCACGGAACGATCGAAAAGCTGCCCGAGTTCCTCGCTCGACAGGCCATGCAGCACATACACCGCAGCGCGCGACAACAAGGCGCGATTCACTTCGAAGGATGGATTCTCAGTTGTGGCGCCGATGAAAGTAAGCAGGCCCTGCTCGACGAAGGGCAGGAAAGCATCCTGCTGCGCCTTGTTGAATCGATGCACTTCGTCGACAAACAGAATGGTGCGCCGCCCCGAAGACGCAAGCACCGCGCGCGCGCGCTCGACAGCCTCGCGAATTTCCTTGACGCCCGACAGCACTGCCGACAAGGCAATGAACTCCGCATCGAATGCCCTGGCCATGAGGCGGGCGAGCGTCGTCTTGCCGACCCCCGGCGGGCCCCACAGGATCATCGAGTGCGGCTTGCCGGATTCGAACGCCAGCCGCAACGGCTTGCCCGCTCCCAGCAGTTGCGCCTGACCGATCACATCGTCGATGGTTTGTGGGCGCAGGAGTTCCGCGAGCGGCGCGATGGGCTGGGGCGCTGCGAACAGGTCTGACATCAACGCGGTTGCGGCATGCCCGCACCGGGCCGGAGTCCTGCCCGCACCATCGCCGCGAGAGAAGGTGCCGTCACTTCACGTCCCCGATCACATCGGCACCCTTGGGAGGCGCAAACCGGAACGATGCTGCATCCAGCCTGGGGTTCAGGTCAAAACTGGTGAAGCGAACCACGGTCTTCTGGCCGAAGGTGTCATGCAGCTCCAGCACTTCGAGTCCTGAAAAGCCGAACCCAAGGCTGATTTTCTCGAAGTTCGCGTCGCTGTCGCGCGGCAATGCATCCAGCCACTCAAGGCCGTCCCGCACGCCGCGGTCAATGAGCTTGAAGGCCTTTACCGCCTCATTGTTGCCCGACAGCAGCGCCGCCGGAGTCGAGCCCAGCGCCTTGTCGATCCGCCGCACCGTTACCTGTTGCAGGTCCTCGTCGTAGATCCATACTCGTGTGCCGTCGCCAACGATCAACTGCGAATACGGTTTGACGTAGGTCCAGCGGAAGCGTCCCGGTCGCTGAAACGAAAATGTACCGCGGGACTCCTGCACGAGCTTTGCGTTTCGATCGAAGATTTTTTGTTCGAACCCGGATTTGGCGGATTGCGTGGCGCCAAGGAACTGCGCAAACCGATCCAGGCTCCCTGCGAAGGCCGTCGTGCCAAAGAGTCCCATCGTAGCGAGGACCACAACAAGAATCCCCGCGCGCATGCGACTACTCGGCTTTCGCCGGCACCAGGACATCACGGTTGCCATTGGACTGCATCGGGGAAACCATGCCGGCCTGCTCCATTTGCTCGATCATTCGCGCAGCGCGGTTGTAGCCGATGCGCAGGTGGCGCTGGACCAGCGAAATCGACGCGCGACGCGTGCGCAGAACAATCTCGCAGGCCTGATCGTAGAGTGGGTCATTCTCGGTGCCCGGCTCACCTGCCAGGCCACCGTCAAAGCTGGCCTGGCTGCCCTCGACCGTGCCGTCGAGCAAGCCTTCGACGTACTCGGGTTCACCAAGGGCTTTCAAGTAATCCACGACCTTGTGGACTTCATCATCGGCAACAAAGGCGCCGTGAACCCGCTGTGGCATTCCGGATCCCGGCGGCAGGTACAGCATGTCGCCCTGCCCCAGCAAGGCTTCAGCGCCCATCTGGTCGAGAATGGTGCGCGAATCCACCTTGCTGGACACCTGGAACGCAATGCGCGTCGGGATGTTGGCCTTGATGAGACCGGTAATCACATCGACGGACGGTCGTTGCGTTGCAAGGATGAGATGTATGCCGGCGGCGCGTGCCTTCTGCGCCAGGCGCGCAATCAGCTCCTCGACCTTCTTGCCGGTGACCATCATCAGGTCTGCGAGCTCGTCGATGATGACCACGATATGCGGAAGCTTCGCCAGCACCTGCGG
The DNA here is from genome assembly GCA_964201515.1 of Burkholderiales bacterium. Taxonomy (GTDB): domain Bacteria; phylum Pseudomonadota; class Gammaproteobacteria; order Burkholderiales; family SG8-39; genus CAIYPG01. Next base: position 3,749 of record CAXNGL010000203.1, on the reverse strand, counting down.
CTCTTCGTCCTCGAGCGTATTGGGATCCTGCAGCGGCGCACCCGATTTCTCGGCGTCGGCAATCTTGTGGTTATAGCCCGACAGATTGCGCACGCCCACCCACGACATGAGCTTGTAGCGGCGTTCCATCTCGGCAACGCACCACATCAACGCGTTGGAGGCCTGCTTCATGTCCACCACCACCGGGGCCAGCAAGTGCGGGATACCCTGGTAGATGGACAGTTCCAGCATCTTGGGGTCGACCATGATCATGCGCACGTCGCGCGCCTCGGCCTTGTACAGCAGCGACAGGATCATGGCATTGATGGCCACAGACTTGCCGGATCCCGTCGTGCCCGCCACCAGCAGGTGCGGCATGCGCGCGAGGTCGGCGACGATGGGATGCCCGGAGATGTCCTTGCCCAGCACCAGCGTCAACGGCGAACTCTGGTCGTGATAGGCCTTGGATGAAAGGATTTCCGACAGCCTGACAATCTGGCGGTGGGGATTGGGAATCTCCAGTCCCATGCAGGACTTTCCCGGAATCGTCTCCACCACGCGAATACTGATCACGGAGAGCGCACGCGCAAGGTCCTTGACGAGGTTGACGATCTGGCTGCCCTTGACCCCCACTGCGGGCTCGATCTCATAACGCGTAATGACGGGCCCAGGGTATGCAGCAAGCACCTTGACCTGCACGCCGAAGTCGGCGAGCTTTCGCTCGATCAGCCGGGATGTGTAATCCAGCGTTTCAGCGGACAGCGTTTCCTGGTCGACTTCCGCCTCATCGAGCAACTTCAAAGGCGGCAAGGGCGTGTCGGGCAAGTCCCTGAACAGGGGCTCCTGCTTTTCCTTCTGCACCCGCGGCGACTTCGGTATCTCGACGACCTTGGGCTCGATGCGAATGGGCTCATGCACCACCACCATCTCGCGCTTGGCCTCGACCACCGCCTCACGCTGTACTGCCGCAACCTCGCCCACCTTGCGGTCGCGCCAGGCGCGCCAACGATCGATGGTGAATCCGTAACACCATTCCAGCGCGGCCCCTAACCATTCAGAAACGGTCAGCCATGAGATGCCGCTGAAAAGGCTTGCGCCAATCGCCCATGCAGTGAGCAAAAGCAGGGTTGCCCCGGTATATCCGAATGCGCTGGCGATGCCAGTGCCGACAATGGCTCCGCTCATGCCGCCGGGTGCCATGGGCAAGGCCGCGTTGACGGAATAGAAGCGCAGTGCCTCTACGCCGGTCGACGCAACCAGCAGAATGGCGAAGCCCGCCAGCGCAAGCAAGAACGGCCTGCGGTCTCTGATGGAGTTTCCGTCGAGCCTTCGGTAGCCCCATAACACCGTGTACACCAGCAGCAGCACCCACCAGTACGCCGACAGCCCGAATAGGTATAGCAGCAGATCCGCCATCCATGCGCCAACGCGACCGCCGGCATTCCTGATGAAGGGATCGGTGCTCGCGTGCGACCAGCCGGGATCGCTCTCGCTGAAGGTCACCAGAATCAGGACGAGATATGCCGCTCCGGCGAGCAGGGCAAACCATCGCGACTCGCGCAACAGCGCTGCGATCTTGCCGGGAAGAGGGGCCTGATTTTCTTTCAAATCAATTAGATACTTAATGGGACCAATGCAGATTGTACCGCGTTCAAGCGACTGGACGGCAGCAAAGTCGCGTCAAGTGGACGTACGCCCGCTGATCCGGCGCCTCGCATTGCCCCCCCGGGGAATGGTGGGCGCACAGAAAAACAATCCCCGCCGTAGCGGGGATTCAGCAATCCAGAGCATTGCCGCCAGCTAGCGCCTGACTACGCACTCCAGTGAACGGCCGGAATTGACAGACGAACCGCCGGTCAAGCTTTGGACAAAGGAAGCCGGCGGCGTGAACTGCAGCCCCGGATCCGTTGAGAGGAATCGCGGACGACGTTCGGGGCTGTCCATGACCCCGAATTGCCCGGCTAGAAAATTAGTGGAGCCGGCGTTGTTGCTGGCAATGATTTCACCGTCGGACACCGAAACATACACAGCAGATTCCAGCCCGCTGCAAGGTCCCTGCCCAGCTGACGCCCCGGTACAGTCGTCCGCGCCGAAGGTCGTCCCCCGGATGCCGATGGTGGCCGTTTCCGTCCCGAGCTTGTAGGCATCAGGATCACCGCGCTTGCCGACCAACCCGGACACCGCCCGCAAGCCGCCCTTGACCAGCTTGTAGAAAAAACTGTCCTTTTGCGGATCTTCCTGGGTGAAATTAAAATTCTCGATTTTCACGCTGGTGTTCGGCTTCAACGTCACTTGCGCGCCATCGCCAAACTTGATCTGCGCAAAACTGTCGCGCTGGGTGTTGACGATGTCGCCGGGCGTGATATCCGATTTTTGTGACAGGATGCGGATGCTCCCATCGGGCTTTTGAACCGACAGGGTGCCGGACATTTGGGTAACAGCGCCGGCAGCCGCCCACACCGGAGAGGATCCGCCAATGGAAAAAATGGCCAGCGCCAGTGCCGGCACGAACTTGCCTGGACACGCGTTCAAAAATCTAGCCATTTTGTTCGCTCCCGATGCCCCGAACTCCGACCTTGAAATCCACCGTTGGCCCAAACCGCAGCGAGTAAGGGCAATTTTAGGGCGCGCAGGGACGGAAAAGTATGCCTTTTGTCACACAAAATCAACGATTGGTCGGCCGTTTGAGTCGCGACCCGCGGTGCCCAAGCCACCGCAAGAGGTTCAGTCGATGGTCAGAATCGTGTCCCGCACCAGGATGGTACTGCCGCGAACCTCAATGAAGCCGCCGGTCTGGAGGTCCTTCATGACTCGGCTCACCATCTCGCGCGATGCGCCAATCATCTTGGCGATGTCCTGTTTCGCCAGTTTCTTGGTGACAATTTTCTGCCCGTCGATGTTCTCCGCCGTATCCAGCAGCAGGCGAGCCACGCGTCCATAGACGTCTATCAGCGCAAGGCTGCCGATCTTCTGATCCGCCTCCCGCAAGCGCTTCACCAACCCGCGCATGACCGTCATCGCCATCTCGAAATTCTCGATCAGGCACTTCTTGAAATCCTTCTTGGACAGGATCAGCAACTCACAAGCTTCGACCGTCACCACGGTGGCAGACCTGGGACTGTCATCGAGCAATCCCATTTCGCCGAAGAACTCGGTGGGCCCCAACATGGCAAGGATCACCTCGCGGCCTTCGTCATCGCTCATCATGACCTTGAGCCGACCGGAGATCACCACATAAAGTGAGTCGGTTGCCTCGCCCGCCGCCATGACGGTCGTGCCGCGCGCAAACGTCTTGCGACTGACCACGCCGGTCAACATTGCCAGCTGGCTCTCGGGAAGCACAGCGAAAAGGGGAACATTCCTTAACAATAACGTCGATACATTGGCGGGCCCGGCCATGCGCAATCCTCCCTGTAAGAGCCGGTTGCAAAATGAACTTTTGCAACTCCCCAATGCAGGGGAGCATGAGGGGAGTATCCCCTCATCTTGCAGACTCCAGATCACTATTGTGGCCGAAAATGGCCCGGCATACCTAGTCGGTCAGTTACAGGAGGGCAGGTTGGAGTCGTCGCTGCCACCCGCCCCGCTCCGGAGGCGGCTGGCCTTTGTTTCCTCGTTGGCGGCGAATATCAGATAGTTCAGCAGGCTGCTGTCGAAGCCCTTGACGCCAGTCTGTATGTAGGCCGCAGAACGCCCCGGGTCGCTGAGCAATTGGACTCGCCCGCCGACACCGGTGAATGCAATGTCGCCAGGCAAGGCGTTGTCGTGCA
>CAXNGL010000202.1:0-6045 GCA_964201515.1 Burkholderiales bacterium | reverse complement strand
ATGATGTGATCAAGTATGAGGTGGATACCTAGTTCCTATAGATATTGGTGGCGATAATATGATCACCGTAACTCGATAATTGCAGGGCGATCTGTTCGGTCAGTGTGCCTGCGATTGATACAGGAACTTCTGGAAACCCACGAATACTCCCCTGATCTGCTCCGGGCTGCCGAGGTCCTGGGCGGCATCGGCCAGCGCGTGGTACTTCAGCTTCAATAGAGGCGGCAGCTTGTCCTGGTCGAGCTCGCCGACGCCGGCCTTCACGTACTGCCCGAGCACGAAGTCGAGGAAGGCCAGTTTCTTGTAGTCGGCATATTCGGTGTTGATTCGTGACTTTGCGGCTTTGGCGCGTTCGGCGCGCGTGAGCGGCTGCAACGCAAAGGCCACGTAGGCCAGCACGTCGAAGAGGTCGCTGTCCTCGGCCTCGATGACCTTCTGCATCTCCGCCATCATGTCCTGGCCGAAACCTTTCTCGGTCAGGCCTGCGAGCAGGGCTTTTCGGGTATCTGGCACGCCCCACAGCTTGCGCAGCTCGTCCTCGTCGCGGAAGAACTCCGGCAGCGCGCCGAACAGGGATTCGAGGAACTGCGCCGCCGACATCGGTTTGCCATCCGCACTCCAGAAGCTGGTCGCCACCATGCTCTGGATCTGACGCTCCTTGCCGTCGGCGAGTTTTACCTTGATCTTCGTCGGTCGCTGTGTGCCCGGTTCATCGGAAGGCTTTGGCGTATCTGTCGGCGGCGGGTCGCCATCGTTCCTTGGCGGCCGCACGGTCTCTTCCGGTTCCGCCGGCTCGCCATCCCACTCCGGATCGCTGAAGTGGTGGTGCGCCTTCACGAAATCGTAGATGGTGAAGTAGTCCTTGCCGTCGAAGAGGCGCGTGCCGCGCCCGATGATCTGCTTGAACTCGATCATGGAATTGATCGGCCGCATCAGCACGATGTTGCGCACGTTGCGCGCGTCCACCCCGGTGGAGAGCTTCTGCGAGGTGGTGAGGATGGTGGGGATGCTCTTCTCGTTGTCCTGGAAGGTGCGTAGATGCTGGTTGCCCAGCTCGCCATCGTTGGCCGTCACCCGCACGCAGTAATTCGGGTCGGGATTCTTCTTCATCTGGTTGACGAGGTCGCGCACGGCCAGCGCGTGGTCCTGCGTGGCGCAGAACACCAGCGTCTTCTCGCGCTGGTCGATCATGCCCATGAAGAGCTTCACCCGGTAGGCTTCGCGCTGTTTGATCTCGATGATGCGGTTGAAGTCCGGTTCCGTGTAGCGTCTGCCCGCTTCGGCTTCGCCCTCGATCAGCACGTCATCGGGCGTGTACACGTAATCGTCCAGTGTGGTGGCGATCTGCTTCACCTTGAACGGCGTGAGATAGCCGTCGTTGATGCCGTCCTTCAGCGAGTAGGTGTACACCGGCTCGCCGAAGTAGGCGTAGGTGTCCACATTGTCCCGGCGCTTGGGCGTCGCAGTAAGCCCGAGCTGCACCGCGGGCGCGAAGTAGTCGAGGATGCCGCGCCAGTTGCTCTCGTCGTTGGCGCCGCCGCGATGGCATTCGTCGATGACGATGAAATCGAAGAAGTCTTCAGGGTAATCGCCGAAGTAGGGCGAGGGCTTTCCATCCTTGGGTGGGCCACTCATGAAGGTCTGAAAGATGGTGAAGAACAGGCTGCCGTTGGTCGGGACCTTGCCCTTCTTGCGGATGTCGTCGGGTGCGATGCGCACCATTGAGCCTGGACTTGAGTCGTCGAACGCTGAAAACGCGTTGTAGGCCTGGTCGGCGAGATTGTTGCGGTCGGCGAGGAACAGGATGCGCGGCCGCCGCGAGGGTGATGCGCCGGATTTCCAGTCGGCAAGATTCCAGCGGCTGTGAAACAGCTTCCACGCGATCTGGAAGGCGATGAAGGTCTTGCCCGTGCCGGTGGCCAGCGTCAGCAGGATGCGGTCCCGCTTGTCCGCGATGGCGGCGAGCACACGTTCGACCGCGATGTCCTGGTAGTAGCGGCCCTGGAAGTAACCGCCGCGGTCCTCGAAAGGCACGGTAGCGAATCGGTCGCGCCAGGCGTTGGCCTTGGCGAAAGTAAGGTTCCACAGGGCCTCGGGCGTGGGGTAGGCGGCAAGCTCGCCCTCGGTGCCTGCGTGCATGTCGATGCCGTAGATGCCCTGGCCGTTGCTCGCGTAGGTGAATCGCACCGCCAGCCGCCCGGCGTAGTCCTTGGCCTGCGCCACGCCCTCGGTAAGCGGCTTGTCCCAGGCCTTGGCTTCGACGACAGCCAGCTTGGTGTTCCGATACTCCAGCACGTAATCGGCGGTGAGCGCCTTGCCGCGTCGCCCCTGGCCTTCAATTTTCCCCGGTGCGATGGTGTACTCACGCCGGATGCGGCTGCCTTCCACCACGCCCCAGCCCGCCTTTGCTAGGGCGGGGTCGATGTGCTCGGCGCGGGTTTCGGCTTCGTTCATGGGGTCGGGGTCGGTCGGTCTTGCTTTGGGAGGGGCGTGCTTCTCACTGCCAGCCTGAGGTGTCAGCGATAGTACCAAGGCGCTGTAGCGTGTCCTGCTCTTGAGGATCGTTGCGCAGGGTCAGGCATTGGCGGCGGCATTCCTCGGCGAAGCCTGTGCGCCGGGTATCCGGCACCCAGATCTCGATGGGGCGGAGTCCAGCGGCGCGCAGCGCGGCTGCGCGTTTGTTCATCGGTGTAGACGTGGGCTTACGCATGACCATGATTGAGCTGGTTTTCTGGTGACGGGTTGACTCATTGCCCTGTCAGCGTGGTGGTGTGGGCAATCAACTCACTCACCAGCACTATCAGTTCTTCGATGGCGGATTCCTCCACCTCCAGCATGCCTTCATATTCGGCCCGGTTGCGCTGCTGATGGGCCGCGTCTAGAACACGCCAGCGAGTTGCCGGCCAGCTAAGCGTGTGCGCCAGGCATTGGAACACGATGAAACGGTTCTCGCTGCGGTAGCCGTGCCACCTGAGAGCGGCCAGCGCCGTAGAGTGCGCCGCGTTGTAGGCACTGGTGAAGCGTCCCTCGGCGGATGTGCTGGCAATCCGGGCATCGGCGAGGCGCGTCCGCGCCATGACCAGCATGCGGTGGCACTCGGCGTCATTGCGCGGCTCAGCCTTGAGCTGGCCGGTGCGAACCAGGTTATCCAGCGGAGGCAGGCTCAAGGGCCTCTCCCACCAATTGGATGACCGGCTGCGCCAGCACGCGGTTCACGAATGAGTCGGGCTCTGCGCGACGGCGCCTGAACTCGGCCGGCGTGTAGAGCGTCGGGTTGATCTTGCGCCCGAGCTGCGTCTCGGCCGGCGCCAGCACTTCCAGTACCTTGTTCAGGGATAGATTTTTGCCCACCAGCATCACGTCGATGTCGCTTTGCGCGGTGTCGGATCCTTTCGCGACGGATCCGTATAGCCATGCCGCCTGCAGGTCTGACGAGAGGGTTTGGAGCGCTTCGCGTAGCACGGGTTCGGCGCCCAGCGCCTTGCGCGTCAGGCTGACCAGTTCGCCGTAGACCGGGCTCTGCGGATTCGCCTGGAAGCGGCGCAAGTTGCCCACGCGTTCCGAGCGCACCAGCCCGGCGTCAGCGAGGCGATTCAGCTCCCGTTGCAGTGAAGCGCTGCCGAGCGCGGTCAGGCGCAGCAACTCACTGAAGTAATAGCTGCGCTCGGGTTGACCGAACAGCCAGCGCAATACGTGCGACTGACTGGGGGAGAAGAGGGCAGTGGCGATGGACATTTGCCAAATATTAGCATGATCGTGCTAAATATTGGCAAATTAGTTGAGTTCGACACGACCCCGCCCCGGAGGTTGGTCGTTGGCGCATCCATCGGCAATTGTCGCGCGCCACCGCGCGTGTTGAGCTTCGATCAGGGCGATCTGGCGAGCCGTCGCTTTTTTCATGACCTCGGTGTACACGCGCTTCTTCTCTGCGGAAGAGGCATTACGGATGAAATCCGAAAATGTGGACGTTGCCGTGGCTTTCGAGCGGGAGGACATATCGACTGTTGCGTTGGCTTATGCGTGCCGTAGCGGCTGCACCGCCAGCCGCATGCCCATGGCCTTGAGCACTGCTGTGAGGCTACGCAGCTCCGGGTTGCCTTCGGCCGACAACGTGCGATAGAGCTGTGTAGGGTTGAGGTGTGCCTTCTCTGCGATGGCCGGTACGCCACCGAACGCCTGCGCCACCTGCCGCAGCGCCACCAGCAGGTCAGCCTGCTCGCCTTCGTCGAGGATGTCGTTCAGGTACTGCGTCGCGAAGGCCGGGTCCTCGCGGAACAGTTCGGCCATTGATTCGTCGTGTGCGCGGTCCTTCATTTCAGTCTCTCCGTTGCCAGTCCTGCCAGTGCCTGGTGGCAAGATCAATGTCGGCGTCCTGCGTGCGCTTGTCGCCACCTGCCAGCAGCACGATGATCTGCATGCCGGCCCGCGCGTAGTAAACGCGATAGCCGGCGCCAGTGTCGATGCGCAATTCCCACACCCCGTCGCGGCAGAACCGGTGGTCGCCGAAGTTGCCCTGCTCCACGCGGTTGACGCGCTTCACGATCTGCACCTTCGCTACCGGATCGCGTACCTGTCGCAACCAGTCTAGAAAGACATCCCTTCCATCTGGCGTGAGGTAGTGGCGGATCTCGACCATTGGTATTTTCGTTTATAAACGAATAAAGATCAAGCGTGGTCAGGACAGGCCCGGCCCGGGGCGGACCTGCCCCCAACGCCATTGCCGCGCTAGAAAGCGTTCACCCTCAGCGCGAACGCCACCGGCGTCTGACGGTGCGCGCGGGCGGGGACGAGGCGCTCGGGCAGGGTGGTGAGGATGGCGGACAGGGTCGATGCTGCGCCGCCGATCCGCGCCGCGACGCCATTGTTGGCGGTGAGGAGCGGGTTGTGGAAGCGGCAGCGTCCGCTGGACACGGCCTGGCAGTGGCAGAGCATGCCGATGCGGTTGCGGGCGAGGCAGCGTTGTTTGCGTGGCAGCATGGTCATTCCTTTCGGTGGGCGGGTGTGGGGGCCGCTGGCGCCGATGTTCGGGCTGGCGGATGTCGTCTGTGGTTTTATACAGTAGCTGTATGTTCATACAGTTAGCGGGTTTCGTCAAGCCTTCCGCAGGGTGCGGGGAAAATGCCAGGCGAATCAGCGGCTTGGGCGTGGCTGCGCGATACGGAGGCGGCGGGGGGACGGTCGTGGCTGTAGGGCCGGGGCGTGCCATTGCGGCACGGCATGGCGGGCAAATGGTGGCGCCGCGAAGCGCGCGGGCAGGGGCGCTACAGCGCGCCGCTGAAGGCCTGGTGCAGCAGCGATTGCTTCAGTTCGTCGAGCGCGGCGAGTTTGCGCTGGTAGAGGGATTCGAGGCGTTGGGTTTGTGCGGCCAGTGCTTCAAACGTTGCTATGGCGCGACGCATTTCCGGAAGTGGAGGTATTGGAATAGGGAATTTGGCCAATGCTTCGCCGGTGAAGTGTTGAATTCCAGTGCCGCTGAAATACTGCTTTAGCTCACCGCTCTTATCTTGGGAATACAAGTAGTGGACAAACCACTTGTTGCGTTCTGGCTCGTGAAAGCGAACCCGATGTAAGGCCTTTTGAAAATGAATTGGGTAGTCCTCGGTCCATATCGCTGATCGACCGGGATATCCGCCTTCACAGATGAGCACATCTCCCTTGATCGCTGAATACCTTTCTGTTTCTTCGGGGCGGAACGGCATCTGCAGAAGGTCCGACAGATCAAAAGAAAACCAACGTACGTTGATGTTCCGGAGATAGGGCTGCGGTTCACCCCTATTCTTTGCCTTGTCCAGCATTTTGCCGAGTGAGTGGGTCGCTACCTCCCCGACTGCTTTTGTCTCCCAACCTTTGCCATGCCTGGAGAATACGGATTGAAGATGGCCTTCGAAAATGGCTTGGGCGTTCTGGAGGTTCTTTTCGACGTTGGCTTTGGCGGTGGCGATACCGTCAAACGCTTCGTCGAGGATGGCGACGATGTGCCTTTGCTGAGCAACTGTCGGAACTGGCAGCTCAAAGTCCAATACTTCATTCATATTTGCACGAGGC
>CAXNGL010000201.1:0-6057 GCA_964201515.1 Burkholderiales bacterium | reverse complement strand
CTTTGCACAATACACGTTTCGGGAATACCACTCCATGCCGACAGTACGCCCCAAGGAAAATGAACCGTTTGAAGTTGCAATGCGGCGCTTCAAGCGGACCGTCGAAAAGACCGGTCTGCTCACTGAGTTGCGCGCGCGCGAGTTCTATGAAAAGCCGACTTCGGAGAGAAAGCGCAAGCTCGCGGCGGCAGTCAAGCGGCATTACAAGCGCCTGCGCAGCCAGACACTCCCTCCCAAGCTGTACTGAGGCGACCCGCGATCGATCTTAGGATTGGTTTTGAACACGCAGGCAGCCTGCCGGTAGGGAAAGCAAGCTGAAAGACGAATGGGCCGGACAGGCGTAAGCTTTCCGGCCTTTTGTATTTTCCCCTCCCCCCCCATCCAACAACGGACCCGGATACGACCATGTCGCTCAAGGCACGCGTTACCGAAGACATGAAGACCGCCATGAGGGCGAAGGACGCGGCACGCCTGTCGGCGATCCGGCTCTTGCTCGCGGCAATCAAGCAGCGCGAGGTCGATGAGCGCAAGGAGATGGCCGACGCCGATGTGCTCGCTGTCATCGAGAAAATGCTCAAGCAGCGGCGTGATTCCATTAGCCAATACGAGGCGGCATCGCGGCATGATCTTGCGGAGACTGAAAAATTCGAGGTCGGCGTGTTGTCGGGCTATATGCCGCAACAGCTATCCGATGCCGAGATCACGCAGGAAGTGCGGGCGCTCATCACCGCTGTCGGGGCAAGCGGGCCGGCGGACATGGGTAAGGTGATGGGGGCGGTGAAGGCCAAGCTGGCCGGTCGAGCCGACATGGGCAAAGTCTCTGCCATCGTGAAATCCTCGCTGGCGGGCTGAGCGGGCTGAGCGGGCTGAGCGGGCTGAGCGGGCTGGTGCATCGGGCCGGCGGCGCTGGCATGCTGAACGTCAAGTCGGGCAGGACGAACATTGAGCATCGAGCGCCACGGTGATTCCTGATTCCTTCAAGCAGGACCTGCTCAACCGCGTCGATATCGTCGACATCGTCGAGCGTTATGTGCCGTTGAAGAAGGCTGGCACGAACTTCTCGGCCTGCTGTCCGTTTCATACCGAAAAAACACCCTCATTCACGGTCAGTCCCACCAAGCAGTTCTACCATTGCTTCGGTTGCGGGGCGCATGGCAACGCCATCTCCTTTGTCATGGAATACCAGGGACTGGGCTACATCGACGCGATACGATCGCTGGCCGAAGGCGCGGGGATGCAATTGCCCGAGTTCGAGCCGCGCCAGAAGAAGGCGCAGGAGGGGCCGGACCTTTATGACATCCTGGAGCGCGCTTCGCAGTACTACCGCTCGCAATTGAAGGCGAGCCCACGGGCGATCGAGTATCTCAAGGGTCGGGGACTGTCGGGGCATGTCGCAGCCAAATTCGGCATTGGCTTCGCCCCCGACGGCTGGCAGAACCTGCAAACGGTTTTCCCCGATTACGCGGACAAGGCGCTCAAGGATGCCGGCCTGGTCATCGAGAACGATGAGGGACGCCGGTACGACCGCTTTCGCGATCGCATCATGTTTCCCATCCTCAATCAGCGTGGTTCGGTAATTGGCTTTGGTGGCCGGGTCATTGGCGAGGGCGAGCCCAAGTACCTGAACTCGCCAGAGACGCCGCTGTTCGAGAAGGGACGAGAACTGTATGGTCTATCCCAGGCGCGCTTGCCGATTCGTGAATCCGGGCGCGTCATCGTCGTTGAGGGCTACATGGATGTGGTCGCGCTTGCCCAACACGGCATCGGCTATGCGGTCGCGACACTGGGAACGGCCACGTCGCCCGTGCATATCGGCAAGCTGCTTCGCCAGACCGATGAAGTGGTGTTCTGCTTCGATGGTGACAGTGCCGGCCGGCGCGCCGCATGGCATGCGCTGGAAGTGAGCCTGCCGCTGCTGGCCGACCAGAAGGTCATGCGTTTTCTGTTTCTTCCGGCGGAAGACGACCCCGACAGTTTCGTGCGCGCGCATGGTCCCGAGGTGTTTGAAGCGCGCCTTCGCGAGGCGCGCCCCTTGTCCGAATTCCTTTTGGCCGAGCTCAAGAGCCGCGTTGACATGGACACGGTGGAGGGCCGATCGCGCCTTATCCACGAGGCACGGCCGTTGTTGCAGAAGATCGCTGCGCCGGCAATGCAATTGCAGTTGTTGAAGCAACTGGCCGAAATGTCAGGCATGACGCAGGACGAGGCATCGCAGTTGTGCGGTATCCGTATCGAAGTGCGACCCGAGTCGCGCGCGCGCGCTGCCCCGCAGCCCGGCCCGACAGGTGGGCTGGCACGGCGCGGGCAATTCACCCCGCGAGCGCCGGTCGAGCGCAGCATTCACCGCGACAAGGCGATATTGATGGCCGGGCGCCGCCGCGAGCGCGATTTCTTGCGTTGGGTGCTGACATCACCGCATCTGGCGGAGAAAGTACCCGAGGAAGTCATGACGCTGGATACGCCTGAGTCGCTGATTTTGGCGGCGGTCGTTGCGGCAGTTGCGGCGCATGGTGTTACGAATACGTCACAACTGGTCGAGTTGTTGCATGACGGGCCGCATGATGGGGCGGTGGCGGAGTTCTATGAGGAAATCATGCTCAATCCGATGCCTGAGGCCGATGTGGAAATCGATTTCGGTCATGCGCTGGTCCAAGTCGAGGAGCAGCGGCTCAATGTCAAGATCGAGACGCTCCTCAATAAAGGGCGCGCCGCCCAGGGTGGCTCCAATGGCCCGGGTGGACCAGCCCTCAGCCCTGAGGAGGGAAGCCAGCTCAAGCAGTTGCTCGAGGAACAGCGAAAACTCAAGGAAATCAGGGTGGCAAGACCCTCTGTGATATAATTTTCGGTTCCACTCCATCCTTCCCTCCACCGCGCGTCCCTCGGGGAAAACCATGGCCAAACCGCAGTCCAAGTCGTCCAAGTCCAGGTCGTCCAAGTCTAGGTCGTCCCAGTCCGGGCCTTCCAAGCCGGTAAGGCCGGCCACCGGTTCGCGGGCCCAGCGGTCGAAGGCATCGCAGGCCAAGGGGATGATCGTGCGAAAACCTGCGGCTCGCAAAGTTACGTCGGCAAAGCCCGGGAATTCGAAGGCGGGGGTGCTGGCCCTGAAGAAAGTTGCGGCCCGAAACCTGATGGAACAAAAGAAGGTCGCTACAAACAAGGCGGCGCTCCTGAAAAAAGTCCTGCAGGCAAGAAAATCTGCGCAGGTGAAAAAAGCATTACTGGCAAAGAAGGCGGCACTGTTGAATAAAGCGTTGATGTTGAAGAAGGCGGCGCTGGCCAAGAAAGCCGCCCTGGCAAAAAAGGCCGTGTTGGCCAAGAAGGCTGTAGCAGCAAAGAAAGTTGCAGCACAGAAAAAAGCCGCCATGGCAGAACGCCAGAGCCAAGAGCGCGAGCGCCAGCAAGAGCGTGCGCAACAGGAGAAGGTGCGCATCCTGGCTCACAAGGAAAAGTTGCGCGAACGTGCGCTTGTCCTGAAGGAGAAAGAGCGCGTGGTGCGGGAGAAGGCCAAGGAGAAAGACCGCCTTGTCCGTGACAAGCAGGCGCTGCGCGAGACCGCACTGAAGGAAAAGGAAGCCGCGAAAGCTGCGAAGAAGGCCGAAAAAGAGGCTGCAAGGGCGAAGGTCCTGGCGGACAAGGAAGCGGCCAAACAGGCCAAGCAACTGACAGCCAAGCAGCAGGCGCAGGAGCTCATGAAGTTGCGCGTGGGCCGTGGCCGCTCGTCAAAGCGCAACGGTGATGCCGAACGTGAGTTGCTGCGTCGGGCCGAAGCGCGTCCTGAAGATGCGGAAATGCGCCGCACGCGCCTGAAGAACCTGATCAAGCTGGGCAAGGAGCGCAGCTACCTCACTTACTCGGAGATCAACGACCACCTGCCGGACGACATGGTGGACGCGGAGCAGATCGAATCGATCATCACCACGTTCAACGAAATGGGCATCCAGGTCTACGATGAGGCGCCCGATGCCGAAACGCTGCTGATCTCTGGGAACGCGCCGACTGCCGTCCCCGATGAAGAAGCAGAGGAGGAGGCGGAGGCAGCGCTCGCCACCGTTGACCCGGAGTTCGGCCGCACCACGGATCCGGTGCGCATGTATATGCGTGAAATGGGCTCGGTGGAGTTGCTCACGCGCGAGGGCGAGATCGAGATCGCCAAACGTATCGAGGCCGGCCTGAAGTACATGGTGCAGGCGATCAGCGCCTGCCCGACTACCATCCTGGATATTCTCGATTTGGCAGGCAAGGTCGAGCGCGACGAGATGCGCATTGATGAGTTTGTCGACGGCCTGGTGGATCCGAATGCCAAGGAGGAGCCTATTCCGGCCCCGGTTGCAGCCGTGGTGCATGAGTCGGAGCTCGATGGCGACGAGGATGTCGAGGAGAGCGAAGAGGAGGCCGCGGCCGCAGTGACGGCAAGCCTGTTGCTGCTCAAGACCGAGGCGCTGGCCCTATTCGCCAAGATCCGCCGCTATAACGATAAGATGACAAAGACACTGGCCGAACACGGCCACCGCAGCAACGAATACATCAAGGTCCGGGAGCAGATTTCGGCCGAGCTGCTGAACATCCGCTTTTCCGCGCGCATCATCGAGCGCCTGTGCGACACGGTGCGAAAAATGGTCGAGGAAGTGCGCCGCCACGAGCGCGAGATCATCAACCTGTGCGTGAACAAGAGCCATATGCCGCGCCAGCACCTGATCAAGCTATTCCCGGGCAATGAGACCAGCTCGCGCTGGGTAAAGAGCGAGATTGCCGCCAACCACAGCTATTCCCAGTTGATGGCGCGTTTTGAGCCCAACATACTCGAGCAGCAGCGCAAGTTGCTCGACATCCAGAAACGCATTGGCATTCCGCTCAAGGATCTGAAGGACATCAACAAGCAGATGTCCACCGGCGAGGCGAGGGCACGCCGCGCCAAGCGCGAAATGACCGAGGCCAACCTGCGCCTGGTGATCTCAATCGCCAAGAAATACACCAACCGCGGACTGCAGTTCCTCGACCTCATCCAGGAGGGCAACATCGGCCTGATGAAGGCGGTGGACAAGTTCGAATACCGCCGCGGCTACAAGTTCTCGACCTACGCCACGTGGTGGATCCGCCAGGCGATCACGCGTTCCATCGCCGACCAGGCGCGCACCATCCGCATCCCGGTGCACATGATCGAGACCATCAACAAGATGAACCGCATCTCGCGCCAGATCCTTCAGGAGACGGGTTCCGAACCGGATCCGGCGATACTGGCCGAAAAGATGGAAATGCCAGAGGAGAAGATCCGCAAGATCCTCAAGATCTCCAAGGAGCCGATTTCCATGGAGACGCCGATCGGCGACGACGATGATTCGCACCTTGGCGATTTCATCGAGGACCAGGCGACCCTGGCACCCAACGACGCGGCCATGTACTCCAGCCTGCGCGACGTCACCAAGGACATCCTGGATTCGCTGACCCCGCGCGAGGCCAAGGTGCTGCGCATGCGCTTTGGCATCGAGATGAATACCGACCATACGCTCGAAGAGGTCGGCAAGCAGTTCGATGTCACCCGCGAGCGCATCCGCCAGATCGAGGCTAAGGCATTGCGCAAGCTGCGCCACCCTTCACGCTCGGAACGACTGAAGAGTTTCCTCGATAATAATTAGCCCGCGGTAGTCAGCAGGAAAGACTACCTTTGGTTGAATTTGAGAATATTGTCGCGGCGTATTCTGCGCCGGGACAGTTGCAGTTTCCGGGCCTATAGCTCAGTTGGTTAGAGCAGAGGACTCATAATCCTTTGGTCCCTGGTTCGAGTCCAGGTGGGCCCACCATAGATGGCAAGGTGAGAATATCTTTCCCCGTTGGGGGCAGGAAAGGGTGGCATGAGGAGAACCAGCGCGCGCAGATCCTTGGCTGCGGTTGTCACTGCAGTCGCCACGCTGGGAGCCTTCTCGCTGGTTGGCGGCGCGTTGGCCCAGGAGTTTCCCAGCCGGGCCATTCGGGTCATCGTGCCGTTTGCCCCGGGCAGTGCTGCCGATACCACCACGCGCTTCCTCGGCGTTCGCCTGGCCGACCGGATAAAGCAACCCG
>CAXNGL010000200.1:0-6062 GCA_964201515.1 Burkholderiales bacterium | reverse complement strand
TCGTCCTTGATGCCCATTGTGCACCTGGCCTGCAATCGCGCCGGCCTGCTGTACATGCCGCTGCACGACAGCTGGCGCGATGTAGAGGTCAAGCACCTCCTGAATCGGGCACGCGCGAAAGTGCTGATCATCCCCGCGGAGTATCGCGGGTTCAACCATGCCGGCATGATCGCCGCCATACGTGGTGAACTGCCGGACCTCAAGCACGTGTTCACCATCGAAGGCACGGCACCGGGAACGCGCCAATTCACCGAACTCCTCAAGCCCACCCAACGCAGCAAGTCAGAGCTGGACGCGCGCCGTCCCGATCCGGATCTCCCCGCCCACACCATGCTCTCCGGCGGCACCACGGCGCTGTCGAAGATCAGCCGCTTCACCTGCAACGACCTGATGGTGATGCTGGACAATTTCACGCGCACCGCCGAGTTCACCGAGAACGACATCATTGCGGCACTGGCCCCGGCAGGAACCGGCGCCACGGGCTACATCTTTCCCATCCTGGTGCCGCTGCTGCACGGCGCCACCTCGGTCATCCTCGAGCGCTGGGGCGGCAATGTTCCCGAAGCAGTAGAGATGATCCGCCGCGAGAAATGCACCTGCTCGGTGGCGATCCCGACCCAGCTCACGCTGATGATTCCGGAATTGGAGAAGTACAAGCCCGCCGATTTCCCGCACTACCGCCTGTCCTACAACGCCGGCGCGGCGCTCCCCTACGACACCGGCCTGAAAATGGAGCAACTCACCAACTGCGTGATCCAGTCCATGTATGGATCCACGGACGGTGGCGTGCCGACGGTGACGGCGGTCAAGGACCCGAAGGAAAAGCGCCTGAGCACGGTGGGGCGCGTGGTGCCCGGCTGCGAATGCCAACTGTGGGGCCCCGACGACAAGCCGGTGCCCACGGGCGAACAGGGCGAAGTGGTATGGCGCGGCGCCGACAAGTGTTACGGCTACCTGGGAGACGACGCACAGACGGCCGCGCACTTCACCAAGGACCACTTCTACAAGAGTGGCGACCTGGGGCAGTTCGACGCAGACGGCTACCTGCGCATCACCGGCCGCGTCAAGGACATGATCCTGCGCGGCGGGCGCAACATCTCGCCACTCACCATCGAGGAGCAGTTGATCAAGCACCCGTCGGCGGTGGACGTGGCGGTGACTTCCATGCCCGACCCGATCCTCGGCGAGCGCGCCTGCGCCTTCGTGATCGTCAAGAAAGGCACGACACTCACGTTCGAGGATGCGGTCGAATTCCTCAAATCGCAGCACCTGGCCGTGTGGCAACTGCCCGAGCGGCTCGAGCTGATCGAGGATTTTCCGCGCGGCCCTGGCGGCAAGGTCCTCAAGAGCGCCCTGACCAAGCTGGTCACGGAAAAGCTCAAGGCAGAAGGCAAGATTCCGTCCTGAATCATTCCAGCCCGGCACCCGGCGCGAGCAATCCCGCCGGGCCTCCTTGTCTCGCTATCGAACGGCACCATCCGTCCCGCAGCATTCATTCCGTCCAGAGGAGAAGTCCACCATGAAACTCTACCGCTCCATGCTGTTTGTCCCCGGCAACCGTCCCGAATGGATGGACAAGGCGCCGCAGTACAAGCCCGACGCCCTGCTCATCGATCTGGAGGATGCTGTTCCGATCGCCGAAAAGAAGGCAACGCGACAGAAGGTTCGGGATGGCATCGCACGGCTGCAAAAGCGCAACGTGCCGGTGATCGTTCGCGTCAATGGCATCAACACCGGGCTGACCGGAGAGGACATCGAGGCCATCGTCTCCCCGGGGCTGGTCGGCATCGCCATACCCAAGCTGGAATTCGCCGAAGAGATCCGCAAGATCGATGCCTGGATCGAACTGTTCGAGCAGAAGGCCGGCATGGAGCACAATTCCGTGAAGATCGTCGCCATTCCCGAAACGGCACGCGGCATCATGAACGCCTATGAGCTCGCCTCGGCGTGCAAGCGCGTCGGCACCATTACTGGAAGCATCAGCAACCGCTCCGGTGACGTCACCAAGGCCATCGGCTACCAGTCCACGCGCGGGGAACTGGAGAACCTGTACCAGGCATCGCACGTGCTGCTGGCAGCGCGCGCCGCGGGCATCGAATACCCGCTCGCGGGCGCCCCGCTGGAAGTGAAGGACCTCGCCTTCGTGCGCGAGCAGATGAAGCGCGCCCGCCAGATCGGTTACCGGTGCGTGATGGTGATCCACCCCACCGCGGTCGCCATCGCCAACGAAGTGTTCAGCCCATCGAAGGAGGAGATCGAGTGGAACAAGGGCATCCTCAAGGCCATGGCCGACGCCGAAGCCGCCGGACGCGCCGCTGTCACCTACGACGGCATGATGGTGGACTACGCCCACGTGCGGAATGCGCTGGACCTGATTCACCAGGCGGAGGCGTTTGGGATGGATGTGGGGACGTATCCGGATATCAAGGCGCTGTAGCGATCAATTGCGCCTGATAGCGGGTGAATGAATTCACGGCGGTTTGTCTGACAGCGAGTTGCTCCCCGAACGGCGTTTCGCCTGACGGCGAGTGACTTGACGAACAGTGTTTCGCCTGACGGCGAGTTACTTCTTTTGCTTCGCCAAAAGAAGTAACCAAGAAAAGGCGACCCCGGAGGTGACGGTTTCGGCGCTCAGTTTCCAACTGATCGCTGAAACTGCCCTGCGATGCTCGTCATCGCTGGCGGCTGCGGAACTCGGTCGCTGCGCTCCCTCAGACAGTCCTCGCCGAAACCCCAGCGCTGCCTGCGCTTCTCGGCGTCCCCAACGGGGCCCCACCCCCACCCATCCGTGGTGGATAAATACTGCCAAGTTATTATATTAGGACATACCACTCCCACATAAACACCATAAAAACTGACACAGATTCCCATTCCATGGCGGCTTTTTCTTGGGGCCCCGTGTGCGTCGCCGAGCAGCGGAGCAGGCGTCAGGGTTTCGGCGAGGACTGTCTGAGCGAGCCCGCGCAAGCGGGGGAGCGAGTTCCACAGCCGCTGGCGCCTGAGAGCAGCGCAGGGAAGTCGCCGCAGGCGACCGATGCTTCGGGGTGTGCTTTTCTCTGGTTACTCTCTTTTGCACAAGCAAAAGAGAGTAACTCGCCGTCAGGCGAAATGAACTTTGTCTGAGAGAACGTCACGGGCCGTCAGGCGAAACGCCGTTCGTCAAGTAACTCGCCGTCAGGCGAAACCGCTCGACGCAAAGCAACTCGCCGTCAGGCGAAACCGAATTCCGGCAAAGGAAAGGAATCTTCACTTCCTGCTGCGCAACCCGGCTTCGCAGAATCTTGGCTACTTCAGCTTCTCAAACCGAAACACCGCCAGACTCCCAAACAGATTCGGCATGAAATTCACCGGCCGTCCGTCCGTCAACACCACCCGTTCCAGAATCCGGATGTCGTGCGAGACGCAGAACGCCTCGAAGTCATGGATGGTGCAAAGGTGCACGTTGGGCGTGTCGTACCACTGGTAGGGAAGCACTTTCGATACCGGCATGCGCCCGGCCATGATCTGCAGGCGCGCTTCCCAGTAGCCGAAGTTGGGGAAGGTGACGATGCCCTGGCGCCCGACGCGCAGCATTTCCATCACGATGGCCTCGGTGTGGCGCATGGCCTGCAGGGTCTGCGACAGGATGACGTAGTCGAACGAGCCGGCATCAAAGCCCGCCAGGCCGCGCTCGAGGTCGCTCTGGATCACGTTGACGCCGTTCTTCACGCAGGCGAGCACGTTGGCGTCATCGATCTCCACGCCGTAGCCGCGCACCTTGCGCTGCTGCTTGAGGTAGTCGAGCAGCAGGCCGTCGCCGCAACCGAGGTCGAGCACCGACGCGCCGGGCTCGACGTGAGCGGCGATGGCTTCGAAGTCGGAACGCCTGGCGCGCTCAGTTGCGTTCACGGGTGGCGTTCATCGATGGCACTCATCGAGGTTGGTGTTCACAGCGTGGCGTGGATGTTGTCGAACCAGGCGCGCACCAGGGCGTGATAGCGCGGATCTTCGAGCAGGAAGGCGTCATGGCCGTGCGGCGCGTCGATCTCGGCGTAGCTCACGTCGGCGCGGTTGTCGAGCAGCGCCTTGACGATTTCCCGCGAGCGCTCGGGCGAGAAGCGCCAGTCCGAGGTGAACGAGGCGATGAAGAATCTTGCGCGCGCTGCCGACATCGCGCGCGACAGGTCGCCCCCTGTGGACAGCGCCGGGTCGAAGTAGTCGAGCGCACGCGTGATCAGGAGATAGGTGTTGGCGTCGAAGTACTCGGCGAATTTGTCGCCCTGATAACGCAGGTAGGACTCGACTTCGAAGTCGACGCCGAAGTGGTACTGGATACTGTCGGACTTGAGCGTGCGGCCGAACTTCTCCATCATCGCGTCATCGGAGAGGTAGGTGATGTGCCCGATCATGCGCGCCAGGCGCAGGCCCCGCTTGGGCACCACGCTGTGCCGGTAGAAATCACCGCCATGGAAATCCGGGTCGGTGGTGATGGCCTGGCGGGCCACTTCGTTGAAGGCGATGTTCTGGGCCGAGAGTCTTGGCGCGACCGCAATGGCGACGGCGTTGGCCACGCGGTCAGGGTAACTGAGCGTCCATTGCAATGCCTGCATGGCCCCCAGGCTTCCCCCCATCACCGCGGCAAAGCGCTGGATGCCGAGCTGGTCGGCGAGGCGTGCCTGGGCCACAACCCAGTCCTCAACCGTCACCACCGGGAAGCTCGACCCGTAGGGGACGCCGGTCGCAGGGTTGGGGCTTGCCGGACCCGTCGAGCCGAAGCAGCCGCCCAGGTTGTTGACGCCAACAACAAAAAAACGGTTGGTATCGAGTGGTTTTCCCGGGCCGATCATGTTGTCCCACCAGCCGATATTGTCGGGCTCGGCCTCATACCAGCCGGCCACATGGTGGGAGGCGTTGAGCGCATGGCACACCAGCACGGCGTTGGATTTGTCGGCGTTCAGCGTGCCATAGGTTTCGAACGCCAGTTCGTACGCGCTGAGCACGGCGCCGCTGCGAAACGCAAGCGGCGCATCGAAGCGCATTTTCTGCGCTCTGACCGCCCCCACCGACCGCTCGCCGCTTGTTGTACTCATGATGTCCAGAATGCAAAAACCCGTTCAGCCGCGCATCATAGATGTGGCTAAACGGGTTTCCCTCGCTTTAGCCGGATTTAGGATTCCCCGGGAAATTGACTCGGGATCCAGCGCCCGCAAGCTGTTGATCAAATCGGCGCAGGTGGGAAAGGTACCCGAGATGGTGTCGCGGGTCAAACCGATACGCCGTGCGGGCGATGCCCCGCGCGACTTCGTCCCCCCGTGGGGAGTATCCGCGGGGGCCATCACCAAAGCGCCGTAGGGGTCCTGGAATGGCGCGAGGGGCTGCTCTCCTCGCCTGTGACTGGGCCTATTCCGGCTGGATGCCGGCTTCCTTGGCGAGCTTCGCCCATTTGACGATTTCAAGTTGGATGAAGCGCGCGAGTTGCTCGGGATTCATCGGGCCGACATCCATGCCGATGCGCGAAAGTGCCTCGCCGAAGGAGGGTTTGGCCAGGCTGCGCGCGGCGGCGTCGTGAACTTTCGCGATCACATCACGCGGCGTGCCCGCAGGCGCCATCAACGCCATCCAGGCGATCAGTTCGTAGCCGGGCAGTGCCTCGGCCACTGACGGAACGTCCGGTGCCAGCGCGGTGCGTTTTTCGGAGGTCACGGCAATGCCCTGCAGCTTGCCGCCCTTGAGTTGTGCCAGTGCATTGGCGAGGTCGACGAAGGTGAAATTCAGCGTGCCGCCCAGAACGTCGGTAATGGCTTGCGGGATGCCCTTGTAGGGGACCATGGTGACCTCGAACTTGCCCATGGAGGCCATCATGGCCAGCGACACCTGCGAGCCTGCCGAACCAGAGCCACCTGACAGCTTGCCCGAGTTGGCGCGCGCATGCGTGAGGAAATCCTTCAGGTTCCGGGCCGGGTAGTCGGGCCGCGCCATCAGCATGAATGAGGTCGTGCCCAGGCGCACGATGGGCGCGAAATCCTTGACCGGGTCATACGGCAGCTTCTTGAACAGGCTGGGGTTGGCGGCCTGCGTGGTAT
>CAXNGL010000199.1:0-6072 GCA_964201515.1 Burkholderiales bacterium | reverse complement strand
TGTCCTTGAAGATCTGTCGCGGATCCCAGTCGGCCGGAACAAGGTCATCCCACTTGATTTCCTTGAATCCGGCGGCGGGTGTCGCTGGCCTGGACTGCGGCAAGCGATCGCCAAGCTGGTACCCGGGATTCCTGTCGGCAGAGATCGCCGTTGTACCGATACCAACGCAGGCAACCCCGACCACCACTATCAGTGCCCTTAAGGATCTGGACATGTGGAAGCTCCTTGTCATTCAGGTTCTCGGCATCAGGCCGTCCGACAGCGAAAGGCGGTAGGCGCGATAGCCGGGAATCAGGCTCGCCGCCAATCCTACCCCAACGACCATGCCCAGCCACTGCAGTTCATCGATCGACACCACGCGTGGCCGGATGGCGACTCCATAGCGCAGTTCCGCCAGCGGCCCCAACGCCGCCGTCGCCACGGACAGCAATACCAGGCCCAGCATGGCACCCAGCACCGTGATGAACAGGCCCTCGAGGGTCAGCAGTGCAAAGATGTCCCGCGGCCGTGCACCGACCGCCCTGAGGATGGCCAGTTCGCGACGGCGCTCGCCCAGCCCGGCAAGGATCACCGCCACCAACCCGGCCAGGCCCACGGCGACCACCGTCGCAGAAATTGCCAGCAGTGTTCTCTCTGCCACGCCGACAATCTGCCACAGATCATCCAGTGCCACGCCAGGCAACGCCGCCAGCAGCGGCTCGTCGGAGTAGCTGTTCACCTGCCGCTGCACGGCAAAGACCGCCGAGCGGTTCTTCAGGCCGACCAACGCCGCGGTAATCTGCTTGGGCGCGAGGTTGAACTTGCTCACAAACTCCGCCGGGATCGAGAACCCGGGAATCGGCGCACCGCCCTGCCAGTCGAGGTGGATGGCCTCGATGGCCTCCAAGCTGACATGCACGGTCCTGTCCACGGGCGTCCCGCTGCGCTCCAGCACGCCAACCACCGTGAACGGCTTGTCGCCGTGGGCGGCCAGGCTCACTTCGCCGGCGCCATGGTTGAGCACGATGCGAGCGCCGACGCCGTAGCCGAGTCGCTCTGCGACTTCTGCACCAATCACCGCCTCGAACAGCGCCTCAAAGCGTTGCCCGGCCGCCAGCGCGAGGGCGCGGGACTCGCCGTAGCGGAAATGCTCGAAGTAGCCAGCATTGGTGCCCAGCACCGGGAAGCCGCGATGCGAATCCCCGAGCGACAGCGGCACCGCCCAGGCCACCTGGGGGTGGGACGCCAGCATCCGGAAGCTGTCCCAGCGCATGTTGTTGGTGGCATCACCGATGCGGAACACCGCGTACAGCATCAATTGCACGGCGCTCGCGCGGGCGCCGACCACCAGGTCGGTGCCGGACACTGACCGGGCGAATGTGTCCCGGGCATCCGTGCGTACGCGCTCGATGCCGATCAGCAGCGAAACGCTGAGCGCGATGGCGATCAGCGTCATGCCGAGCGTCAACCGGCGGTTCCATGCGCTGCGCGCAGCGAGGGTGAACGCGTAGTTCATGCGGCCTCGGCGACGGCAATCGCGCGGTTGATGTCGGCCAGCGCCAGCTGCCGCGGGAAGCCGGCTGCCAGGCGGTGGTCATGGCTGACGAAGATGACGGTGGCCCCGGCGGCGGCGGCCTCCTTGAGCAGGAGATCGACAAACACCAACTGCAATCCGGCATCCATGGCCGAGGTCGGCTCGTCGGCGATGATGATCTCCGGGCCGCCGATCAGCGCGCGCGCCGCAGCCACCCGCTGTTGCTGCCCCACGCTCAGGCGCACGGCCTCCCGGTGGCGCAGATCCCCCGACATGCCGAGCCGATCGAGCAGACGGCAGGCTTCATCGAACGGCGTCGCGCCACGCGCTGCAATGCGCTCGCGCCGGCGTGACGAGAAGCGGACCGGCAGCAGCACGTTGTCGATGACGCCGAGGTAGGGAATGAGGTTGAACTGCTGGAAGATGAAGCCGACATGGTCGGCACGGAAGCGATCGCGCGCAGGCGCGGCCATACTGGTCAGTTTGGTGCCGAGCAGACCCAGCTCCCCGCGCTCGGGCAGCAGCACTCCGCCCAGCAAGCCGAGCAGCGTGCTCTTGCCGCTGCCACTGGGCCCGTGCAGGAACAGGTGCTCGGCTCGCTGCACCTCGAACGCAGGAATGTCGAGGCAGGCCGTTTCCGCCCCACGCCAGCGAAAGAGCAGGTCCCGGATGCGAATAACAGGAGTGTCGCCCATGCGGGAAACCTACCATGAAACCATGCGCCGGGAGGACGACAGGCGAATCGCCTTCTGGCCCGCCGGCCCGGCCACCTGGGCATCGATGCGACGCAAGCCACGGAAGGCATCGAACAGCCGCACTTCCAGCCCCTTCAGTGCGGCAGGCTGCTCGCATCTGAAAGTGAACTGCGCGAGCAACTCGGCGTGGCCGTCGCCGCCCACCGCGCCCTTTTTATCGCCGTGCGAATGGCCCCGGTGCGCGGCATTCCCAGGCTGCGCTGGCGGCTGCTTCTCCAAGCGCCCCTCGATGACTCCGTTCATTCCCAGTACCGGTGCATTGACCACGCTGGCGGAGGCCGAACAGCGCGCAGCCTGCGATGGGACAAGCAACACATCCGGTTTGGCGAGTTGCTCGCCCAGTGCCTGCGCCGCCGCCTTCTGCTTGTCGGTGCGCGGCGCGTGCTCGAAGCCGACGAGATTCTCCAGCGGAGTCGAAAGCAACAAAGTCAGCACCGGCCCGTCAATCGCAATCTGCAGGTTCGCGTTGCCATGCACATGGGCATGTTGCGCGAGGATCGGTCCGCACGCCAGTGAAGCCGCAACCGCAACAACGACAGTGTTCGTTCGATTCATGGTTTTCCTCCAGATTTTCAATGGGCGTGTTGGCCATGCAACATGTGGCCGAGAAGAATCAGGCCTATGCCGGCGGCAATCATGGACAGTTGCGACAGTGCCGATCCCCCCCCGTGATTGTGGTGCAGGTCCGGGATGAGGTCTGCGACCGCAATGTAGATGAAGCTCGCCGCGGAGATGGCGAGCGCGTACGGGACGGCCGCCTGCATCTGTTGCAACAGCAGGTAGCCCAGCACGCCACCGACCACGGATGCGAGGCTGCACAGCCCATTCAGCACCAGCGCGCGACGGCGGGTATAGCCGGCGTGCAGGAGCACCATGAAGTCCCCGGCCTCCTGCGGTATTTCGTGGGCAATGACTGCAAGCGTTGCGGCCACCCCGAGTTCGGTGCTCTGCAAAAAGGCTGCGGCAATCAGCACCCCGTCGACGAAATTGTGCATCGCATCGCCCACCAGGACCATCGGGCCCGACACCTTGATCGAGGGCTCGTGATGGCACACGCCGTGGGCATGGCGCCACAGCGCCAGCTTCTCGATGACAAAGAACAGCATCACGCCACCGAGCATGACGGCACCAGCCTCCTCGACGGCAAGCCCTGCGTTCACCGCCTCGGGCAGCAGTTCAAGGAAGGCCGCGGCCAGCATGGCGCCGACGGCGAAGCTCACCAGGCGCGGCAGCCAGCGCTCGAGCAGGACCAGCGTTGCCAGAGCGGCCACCAGCATGCTCAGGAGTCCCCCTGCCAGTGTCGCCAGAATGATGTGTATCAGCGTATCCATGCTTCTCCTGCAGTTGGCCGGGCGCAATGGATGTTGCGCCCGGGCGCC
Source organism: Burkholderiales bacterium (assembly GCA_964201515.1). Classification (GTDB taxonomy): domain Bacteria; phylum Pseudomonadota; class Gammaproteobacteria; order Burkholderiales; family SG8-39; genus CAIYPG01. Next base: position 2,425 of record CAXNGL010000199.1, on the reverse strand, counting down.
CGGGAATCCCCCGGGCGGAAACGACTTGCCCGGGGTTCAGTGCATTGCTCAGAAGCCTGCGCGAAGCCCGAGCAGGATTCCCCGCCCCGGCAGCGGCGCCTGGTCCTTGAGGAACGACACATGGTTGCGCGCATTCGCGTTCAGCAGATTGCTGGCGCGCAGGAACGCCTCCCAAGCGGCGCTACCCGCCTTGAAGCGATAAGTCGCAGATGCATTGAGCATGGTGTAGCCGTCGGTCGGCAGCTCGTTGGCGGCTACGCGCGTCTGCCCCTGCACGCGCGTGGCATCCAGGCGGGCACCGTACGCCTCGCGCTCGTACACGAGCGCCGCGCCGAAACGCATGGGCGCAATGCGCGGCAGCGGGGCACCGGTGTCCGTGTTGCGCGCATGGACGTAGTCGGCGCGGAGTTCGAGGTCGACGGTCGCTGCCCGATCGAACACTCGCAGCCTGCCCTGCGCTTCCAGCCCGCGAAACACCGCGGGCACCGCCCTGAATTCGATCTCGGGAAGGATCTCGAATCCGGCGGCCGTCATGCCACCGCCAGCATCCACAGGAGAGGTTTCGCCATCAGATGCGCGGCTGGCACCGGTGCGGAACTCCGCGATGAAGTTCGCAAACCGGGTGTGGAAGACGCTGATGGACGCCGAATGGGCCCCGGATCGGAACCGCAGGCCGACATCGAGCGAGCGCGCACGCTCCTTGTCGAAGCCGGTGTTTCCTACTTCGTAGGAGCCGGTGGCCGCATGCGGGCCGTTGGCATAGAGCTCCGTGCTCGTCGGCGCGCGCTGCGTCGACGTCAGGTTGACGGCAAGCGCCACGGAGGGCGTGAACCCGTACAGCGCCCCGATCCCAGTGCTGGTGGTGCTGATGTTGCGCTCCTGCGCCTGGCCAAAGCGAGGCTGGATCTGGCCCGTGGGGATATTGCCTCCGCCCTCGGACCGCACCGAGGTGCTCTCCAGCCGTCCTCCGGCGTTGAGCCGGAGCTTGCCGATGGGCAGCTCTTCATAGAGGAATGCCGCCTTCGATACCGTCTTGGTCTGCGGAACGAAGGCCTCGTCGCCCAGTGCAGAGAAACTGCTGTCGCCCAGTTGCAGGCCGAACGATCCCGTGAACGGGCCAAGGGCACGATGCGTGGCCTCAAGCCTGGACTCGAATCCCTCGTTGCGGAACGTGGTGCCCGGAACGCCGGCATCGAGCTCCCGGTGCACGTAGCGGGTGCTGCCCCACTTTGCCTTGACTCCCGTGATGAGCCCGTCAAGGTCATGCAGTTCGCCCGCAAGGTCCCAACGCGTGCTCTGCATGTCCACCCTGACCTCGGGCTCGGCGATTGTCCCGTAGTCGGTATCGAATCCCGAATAGGAGACACCAAGCGATCCCTTGTTCCAGAACACGGTGCCACCCGCGCCGCCCCCCACCGAACGCGAGCTGCTGTTGGGCAGGCGCGTCTGCGCGTCGAGGACCGGCTGCTGAACGGAGCGCGTGCCGGCCGCCACCAGCTCGCGCAACGCGCCAGACACCGCGGGTCCGCGAATCTCGAGGTTGCCGGTGTCCCGCGTATAGGCATCGACATGCAGGACGAAGCGGCCATTGCCCGCCTCGATCTTGGCACCACCGCCCCGCTCACTCTCTGCCCCGCCAAGGCGGAGTTCCACGCCGCCGCGCAGGCCGTCGAGGGGTGCATTCGCGATGCGATTGTCGATCACGTTGACAACGCCCCCCACGGCGCTGCCGCCATACAGGAGGGCGGCCGGTCCGCGCACGACTTCGACGCGCTCGAGCATCATCGGATCAATGGCCACGGCGTGGTCGAAACTGAGCGATGACGCATCCAGCATGCCGGTACCGTTCTGCAGGATGCGGATGCGGTCAGCATCGAGGCCGCGAATGACCGGCCGGCTGGCGTTCGGCCCGAAGTAGGTCGAACTCACCCCAGGCATGTCGTTGAGGGTTTCACCCAGGGTGCTTCGTTTGCGCAGCAGCAGGCCCTCGCCATCGAGCACCGCGGCTGGCGGCACCAGGTCAAACAGGCTCGAGCCCAGCGGATTGGCCGTGACGATCACGGCGTCAAGCTGGACCGGCGACGGGGTTGGGGATACAGCGGGGGGCCCGGCCTGGGCTGGGGTCTGTGCAGACGCCGCCCACGGCAAAGCCAATATGATGGCGAGCGCCATCCGGTTGATACGGAACATGGTCCATCTCCTGAAAACGTTCGAGCTTCCGGCCGAAATCGGCCGGACACGGTTGTTACTGCGGGCTCAGGAACGTTGCGCGGGCGGGGCGCGGGAGTGGTAGGGGAGGGCAACGGCAAGGCTCAGCGCGGGTGGCTGAGGTCCTGCCCCGGGCAACAGGTTGTCGGCAAGGTGGGTCGGCGACGCCGCCGGCGCCGTCGCCTTGCAGTCGATGCCATGGAAGACGAGGCAAAGC
>CAXNGL010000198.1:0-6088 GCA_964201515.1 Burkholderiales bacterium | reverse complement strand
TTGCCGGTCTTGTCCAAGCCCTGTCCGAAGGACTGCATTTCGGCCAGGCTGCGGGACTGGATGTCGACAAGGTCATCGACGTCATTTCCAAGGGCGCCGCGCAGTCCTGGCAAATGGAAAACCGCGGACCAACGATGATCGCCGACAAGTTCGATTTCGGATTTGCCGTCGACTGGATGCGCAAGGACCTGCGGATTTGCCAGGAAGAAGGCGCGCGCAACCAGGCCGGCTTACCGGTCACGCGGATGGTTGCCGGTTACTATGATGAGATTTCCAGGCATGGCGGTGGCCGCTGGGACACGTCGAGCCTGATTCGCCGGCTGAGAGGCCTTTGAGGAGAACCAATGATGGACGTTGTATTTGGCTGGCCTCAAGACTACCAATCGCTGCATGTCGAGCCCGAGGCAGGCGATAGCCGGGCCGTTTGCTTTGTGTTTCGTGCCGGGCACCTGCTGGTTTCTCAGGGGCCGAATGGCGGGATGACGCTTCCGGAAGTGTCCGACCCCTCCGCCATCGGCCTGCCGGCAATCCGCAGCCACTACCTTGGCACCCTGGGCGAGCTGCACACCTATGTCGCCGAAGTCGAAGCGCAGGCTGAAGCCACGGCACCAGGATGGGAGTGGCACCACATGCGACGCCTTCATGGCGCCATCGATCCGGACCTGTACGCACTGGCGGGACGCGCCCTGCAACTCATCGAGTGGGAGCGTACCCACCGGTTTTGCGGCGTGTGCGGCACGCAAACGGTGCGCAAGGCCACGGAACGGGCGCGCGAATGCCCGGGCTGCAAGATGGTGTATTACCCGAAAGTGACACCGGTCATCATGGCACTGGTCAAGCGCGGCCGGCAGATCCTGCTCGCCAGAAGCCCGCATTTCGCGCCGGGCGTCGTAAGCGTCCTGGCCGGGTTCGTCGAACCCGGGGAGACCCTGGAGCAATGCGTCCAGCGCGAGGTGTTCGAGGAGGTCGGACTGCGTGCTCACAACGTCCGCTACGTCGCGAGCCAGCCCTGGCCATTCCCGCACTCGATGATGATCGGATTCTTTGCCGATGCCGACGAAGGCGACATTCACATCGACCCGGTGGAAATTGCCGAGGCCCGATGGTATGACATCGACGCCTTGCCCAAACTTCCGGCAAAACTGTCGCTCGCCCGCGTGCTGATCGAAGCGGCGATTCGCGAAGATCGAACCGGTTCCGTGAACAGCTAGAAGGACCGCGCGGCTTGCTACGCAAGCTCAGCCGCGCTGTGAGGTTCGTAGTCAACGCCCGAAATCCCCCCGGCGCTACCGCGCCACCCCCCTTTATCAAGGGGGCACCCCCCCACCCCCTTGTCAAAGGGGGCCGACACGCCGTAGGCGTGCGGGGGGATTTGAGTTGGGGCGACACGCCACAGGCGTGCGGGGGGATTTGAGGCAGGCCAGGCCGCCGATGACCCACGGTCGAATTAACTTTCGGGCGTTTGGTCCTTGGTTTGAGCAGCGCCGCCGTGCCTGCGTAGCAGGCGGCGCGGTCCCACCAGGGAAGAAGCGCTACAACTTGCAGGCCACCACGCGCTGGCGCTGCTCGCCCAGGCCTTGAATGCCCAGGGTGATCACATCGCCAGGCTTCAGGAAGATCGGCGTCGGCTTGCGGTACATGCCAACCCCGGCAGGTGTACCCGTGGTGATGATGTCCCCGGGCAACAAAGTCATGTAGTGGCTGACATGCGATACGAGGTGCGCCGCAGAGAACACCATGTCGCGGGTATTGCCCTCTTGCATCCGGTCCATGTTCACGTCGAGCCACATGCCGAGGTTTTGCGGGTCCGCGATTTCATCCGTCGTCACCAGCCAAGGCCCGATGGGCCCCGCGGTGTCGAACCCCTTGCCCTTGTCGAACTGGGTTGTCGCGGTCTGGAATTTGCGCTCGGACAGGTCGTTCACAATGGTGAAGCCGGCCACGTAGTCGAGGGCTTTTTCCTCCGAGACGTACTGTGCCTTGGTGCCGATCACCACCGCCAACTCGACCTCCCAATCCAGCATCGTGGATCCCTTGGGTTGAATGACGTCATCATTGGGCCCATTGATGCAGGTGGTCGCCTTCATAAATACCATCGGCTCGGTCGGCGGCGCCCGGCCGCCCTCTGCAGCGTGATCGCGATAGTTGAGGCCAATGGCAACGAATTTGGAGATGCCCGTGTAAGGAACGCCAAAGCGCGGGGTTCCGCGAACCAGTGGCAAGGACTCGGCGCGAATCCTGCGAAGTTTGGCCAATCCCTTTGGAGAAATCGTCTCCTGATCGATATGGCCAATGACACCGGACAAATCTCGCAACTGTCCCTGTGCATCGATCATTCCCGGTTTTTCGTACCCGTCCCTGCCCCAACGACAAAGCTTCATGTCAGCTCCACTGGCTGTTGATGATGCGACAAAGGCGCTTGAACACGGCTGGCCGCAAGCCTGCACCGAATCCTCCCCGACCCTTCAAGCAAAGGTCTCCTCGGGGCGCCTCCCCGACAATGCAACCGGCAGCAAGCTTCAAAAATCGTGGCGGTTTCGCCATGAAGTTACCTTCGGTGCGGAAAAATTATACCAGCCTGCGCGATACATGCCGAAAATATTTACGCTATCTATCTAATTTAATGAATGTTTTTTACCACCTCCCGAGGACGGGGTGGGCCGGGTCGCCGGACGTCAGCGCTTTCGAGGCCTGGTCCGCGTAGGCAGAAGCACGGTTCCGCGACAGCGTTTTGAGCCACACCAACATGGCCAGCGCGCCTTGAGCGCCCTTGTCAGGCGCTCCCCGGCCTCGATGGCGTAGTCAAAGGTCAGTTCCTCGCCAGGGCGGATAGCGCGGATGGCGCGAATGAAGATGCGTTTGTTTTCTTCGAAGGTGTCGCAATTGGGTTGGCAGGAGTGATTGATCCAGCGGGCAGAATTGCCCTTCGCTCCCCCGTCGATATTATGGTCGTGCTCGATGCCGAATATGAAGGTGTGATTGATCCCATGCATGTCTTCCGGGGAACGGCGTTCGCATTCGCGCTCCGAAATGATTTCTCCCTTGTATTCGACGACGACGGCATCCTCGCGAATCAACTTGCGAGCGAACACGCCACGACCGTGTATTCCGGACTTGCGCACCACAAAGCGCGCGCCGCTGCGTTTGGTTTGAGTTCTATTCTTCATCAGGAAAAACACGCATTTTCGTACTCCGGCCTTGAAATCACAAGCTTGCAATCCATTGGCATGCTGTTCTAAATTACGGCATGCCAAGAGCGCCCAACACAATCGAGGGGATACTCCCAAAATCCCCTACATCAGCGGCCATTTCGACAATTCTGAAATGGCCTCCAAGACTCCTGCTCAGCTTCGTAATCATGGCGACCACCCTGACATTGATCCCGGCACTCTCCATGGCAGCCTCAACCAAGGACAAGGTCAGCAAGAAAACCGCCTACGGTGCCATTGCATGGCACCGCGAAACGTCGAGCATCGGTTACAGCTATGACCTGCTCACCGCGCGCAAAGCCAATGCAGCCGCCCTTGAAAACTGCGGGCAAGAGCGCTGCGAAATCGTGCTCAGCATTGCCAACGAGTGTGGCGCATTGGCCCAAGGCTCGCGCACTCATGCAGCGAAGAAGGGAAATACCCGGGCCGAAGCCGAGACCCTGGCCCTGAAGGCCTGCGGCAAGGATTGCCGACCCATCGCATGGGCTTGCACGCGCTAGCGGGGTTTTGGAAACGGGGGGACACGACTCTCCCTGATCCGGACGAGCCGGAACCAACCCGCAGTGCAATATGCTTTACCCAAACCTCGTGATTTTGTACGCTGCAAGCTTGCAGTGTACAAAATCACGAGGTCTATAAAGCCGCATACCACCGACATTCTTCACCAAGATCGTCAGCTCTTCACCGATAAGAGACCAAATTGGGAATCAACCGGCCGCAACAGCACCAACCGTGGCCCCACGTGAGGCGCGTTTGCGCTCGTTCTCCAGCAGATGGCGTTTGCGGATGCGGATATTCTTCGGCGTGATCTCGACCAGTTCGTCATCGGCGATGAATTCCACCGCTTTTTCGAGCGTTAATTCGATCGGCGGCACCAGCCTTACGGCTTCGTCGGTTCCTGAAGACCGCACATTGGTCAGCTGCTTGCCCTTGATGGGATTGACCACCAGATCGTTGTCGCGGGCGTGGATGCCGATCACCATGCCCTCATAGAGGGCTTCCCCCGGAGACACGAACATCCGGCCCCGATCCTGCAATTTCCATAGCGCGTAAGCAACGGCGGCACCGTTGTCCTGGCTGATGAGCACGCCGTTGCGGCGCTCATCCATGTCGCCCTTGACCGGGCCATAGTCGTCAAAAATATGGCTCGCCAGTCCGGTGCCGCGCGTGAGGGTCAGGAATTCAGCCTGGAATCCGATCAGCCCGCGCGCCGGGATCCGGTATTCCAGCCGCACACGCCCCTTGGCATCCGACTGCATGTCCTTCAGGTCGCCCTTGCGGCGGCCCAGCTCTTCCATCACCCCGCCCTGATGCGTATCTTCGACATCGACGGTCAGCAACTCGTAGGGTTCCTGCTTCTCCCCATTGACTTCCTTCATTACCACGCGCGGCCGCCCGACCGCCAGCTCAAAGCCTTCGCGGCGCATGTTCTCCAGCAGAATGGTCAGGTGCAGCTCACCGCGCCCGGAGACGATGAACGTGTCCGAATCTGCGGTGAATTCGACCCGCAGGGCCACATTGCTCTTGAGTTCGCGCTCCAGGCGTTCGCGTAATTGCCTGCTGGTGACATACTTTCCTTCACGGCCGGCCAGCGGCGAACTGTTGACCATGAAATTCATGGTCAACGTGGGTTCATCCACCTTGAGCATCGGCAATGCATCCGGGTGCTCGGGATCGCAAATCGTGCTGCCGATGCTGATCTCTTCGATCCCATTGATCAGCACGATGTCTCCCGCGTGCGCCTCTGGCGACACCACGCGCTCAAGGCCCTCGAACGTAAGCACCTGGTTGATCCGCCCCTTGACCGGTTGCGAGTCCGCACCGTTCAGGAACACGACGTCCTGCAACGGCCGGATGGTGCCCCGCGTAATGCGTCCGATGCCGATCTTGCCCACATAGCTCGAGTAATCGAGCGAGCAAATCTGCAATTGCAGCGCCCCTGAAACATCGTCTTCGCGCACCGGGACATGTTTGAGAACCGCCTCGAACAGCGGCCGCATGCTATGCCCGCCCTGCTTGACCGCCTCAGCATCCGCCGGCACATCCTTGAGGTCCGCCACGGCCCAGCCATTCAGCGCGGAGGCATAGATGACCGGAAAATCCAACTGCGCCTCGGTGGCGCCCAGCTTGTCGAACAAGTCGAAGGTTTGGTTCACGACCCAGTCGGGGCGAGCACTGGCCCGGTCCACCTTGTTGACAATGACAATAGGCTTGAGCCCCAAGGCCAGCGCCTTGCGCGTGACGAATCGGGTCTGCGGCATCGGCCCTTCGACCGCATCCACCAGCAACAATACGCTGTCAACCATGGAGAGCACCCGTTCGACTTCGCCGCCAAAATCGGCGTGGCCGGGCGTGTCGACGATGTTGATATGCGTGCCTTCATAATTGACGGCACAGTTCTTGGCCAGGATGGTGATGCCGCGCTCGCGCTCCAGGTCGTTGGAGTCCATTACCCGCTCGCTGATTGCCTGGTGGGCGGCGAAGGTGCCGGACTGCTGGAGCAGCTTGTCGACCAGCGTCGTCTTGCCATGGTCGACGTGAGCAATGATGGCGATATTACGAATGCGGCGTTCGGAGCGGGTCACGGGGTCCCTAACAGCTCGGTGGGAGCTTGAAGAATAGCCGGCTATTTTAACAGGATTACGCTGGCAACCCCGCTTCCTTGAGGCAAAAAACACTTAATATTCAAGGCATGAACTTCACTGGCCAGCGCGCCGCGCCGCGTTTCTTTGTTTCCGGAACGATAGCCGTTGGCGCACAAGTCGATCTGGGCGAGCGGGCCAGCCGACATATCGCGGTGTTGCGCCTGCGCCAAGGCGACGCCATCACGCTGTTCAATGGCGATGGAAGCGAACACGCCGCAGTGCTGACCCGGCTTT
>CAXNGL010000197.1:0-6123 GCA_964201515.1 Burkholderiales bacterium | reverse complement strand
AGTTGTGGGCTGTAACGATCTGATTTTTCATATTTCCTCCGCCGTCGGCGAATATAGGTCAAGCTTATTACGCAATATTTGTTCCACATGCGGATACACGTATTTTCACGTAGTTTTGAGCAAATTTCGAGCGAAATTTTCTAAAAAGTCGCCCGCGACTACGCAACGAGCTCATTAGATCGAGTCTAATTCGTCGATGTTTCGTCAATTGCGACGAAATGCTGACGGCATATCCTGCCTCGGACACCTCAGTTTCTCGCGCTTTTCCTTGCCGCGATACGCGATTCAATGTCTTTCAGTCTTTGATCGAGAAAACGCAGTTCCCCCGGGTCCTTTACCTGGCCACTGCTGACAAAGCCTCCAATCATGACCCGGGCAGTCTCCAGTTCATCCATGTCCTCAAGGATGAAGGCTTCCATTTGCCTGGCCCACATTGGAATGCCCGGAGCAGTGGCGTGTGCTTGCAAGGCGGCGGCATATTGGCGTGCCAGGGGAAGATCGCGCAGCTGGTGCTTGGCAATGGCCGCCGCGTGCGCCAGCCACGGCCAGCGATTGTTGGGATCGGCAAGAAAGCGCCGGTAGACGAAGTGGAGCATCTTTCGCTGCTTTTCCTCGTCCGCCACCTCGGCATAAAGACGGCTGGCGGCATGCAGTGGATATTGGCCCATGGGATCGAGGTCGATGATTTTTCCCAGCCAGTCGGTGAGCCGGTCGTAGTCAAGCGCGCGATAGGCCAGCAGATTTCCGGCATTGAGGTCGAAGGCCTGCAAATGCAGCATGAGCAGCTTGGCGGACGGCGTTGGATCTCCGGCCGCAGCGAGGCGGAGTATCGAACTCGACGGCAGGCTTGCCAGGTCGGTTGCTTGTGCGTGCGGAGCCGGTGCGTAGGCCTGCACGCAAACTTGCAATGCCAACGCCATGACCAACCCAAGCAGTACCGACCGTGGCACTGCCTGAATGCCGCGCTCGGTCGACCGGCTAAAGATTCTTGCGATAAACATCGAACAGGGATGCCGCTGCCAGCAATGCGGTAAAGAGAATGGCTTGTCCAACGGCGGTGAGCAGCCGTTCAACAGAGGGTGCGCTGACCAACCACTCGGAAATGGTCATTTGATCGATGCTGGGAAGCACCAGGGAAACTGCGCCCACCATGGCGCTGATCGCCTGGTCGGCAAAGGTGGGCTGCGTCGCCACGGAAGCTGCAGCGATCAACTTCATTGCGGCCAGTGACCGTCCCAACAAGTAGAACGCGGCCGTGGCGGAAAGCGCCGGCAGTATCTGCGTCAGCGACAGGACGCAAAACAGACTCATGGCGGCCATCATCGACAGTTCGCAGGCAAGGGAAATCGTCCATGCGAGAAGGGCCGGGAGCGGTGCGAAGAAAACCAATGGCAGGGCAAAGATGACCGCCACAAGTGCGGCGACCGTCGCGTATCCAGCCAGTTTTCCGAAATAGTATGTGGCTCTTGCGGCCGGCTGCGAGAGCAGCAGTTCGGTGACCTTGTCATTGGCCTCGCGAACCATGCTTGTGATCACAAATGTGGCAATTATGAACACTGCGGTCATGCGCAGGAATGCGCCTTGAAGCGTCGCCTGGATTTCCCGATGTTCGATAATGGCCACTTGTCCGAGAAACTGCGACAAGCCAAATGCAACCGCGATGACGATCAAAAGCAGCCACGGCAGCCTCGACCTGACCGCTTCGATCAGGATCAGTCTGATGATGGTCTTGAAATACGTCATGATTGAGCGTCGATTCCCAGGGGCTTCTGACGATGTGGCGGCAAGAAAATCGCATTTCGCATATCGATATGGTACAAAACGTGCGTCACGTAGCGTAAGGCCAAGGGCAGCCGGCTGCAAGCTGGTAATTTGCCGCCATCTGGCTCAAATGGAGGACATTCATGGCAGCCAGCACATTGATCGGCGCATCCCAGCTCGCCATCACCCGGTATTGGCGGGCGCTGTTCCTTGTCATGCTGATCCTGCTCCACGTTGCCGCACTGCGTGGCGCCGAGGACTACTGGGCCAGGGCATTCATGCTTGCGCATTTCGGCTTGTTCATCACCTGGCAGCCCTTCATGCGCGGCGAGCAACGACTGAGCATGGCGCAGATCGCCGGGATCGCCGTTGTTTCGATCGGAATTCTGTTCTATCTGAACTGGTGGTTGCTGGCCCTGTGGGTCAGCGTTCTGGCGGGCATCGTCGGTGGAAAGGTGTTCCTTTTCCAGGCGCGTGGCCTGCGCCGCTTCTATCTCGTCGTGCTCGTCTACCTGGTCGCACTCCTGCTGGTGTGGATCGTACCCAACGCGGTCATTCCAGCGCGCCTGCAGAGTGAAGTTACGTTGCTGGCGGAGTACGGCCTGCCTTTCCTGTTCGCAGTGATGCTCGTCATCCCCGTGGAGCCTGATTCTGCGGAAACGCCGCAGATTGTCGATTTTTTTTATGCGACGATGTTGTATTTACTGCTGGTGGTCCTGGTGCTGGGGGCGTTTGCATTCATGCAAATCGGCAGCGTGGATTACGTCTATGCATTGATGTACAGCCTGTTGATCCTGGGGGCAGTGCTGATGTCACTGTCCGCTGCATGGGATCCACGGGCGGGGTTCTCCGGGCTATCAATGTATTTTTCACGTTATTTGCTGTCCATCGGGATGCCATTCGAGCAATGGCTGTTCATCCTCGCCGAGTTGTCGCAGCTGGAATCGAAGCCGGAACGCTTTCTTAAGGAAGCGACCCATGGACTTTCCCGATTGCCCTGGGTTCAGGGCGGACTATGGCAATCGGCCACCGAGGCGGGCGAGTTCGGCGAGGTATCAAAACACTCCGTCGAGTACACGAATCAGGAGCTTCACCTGCGTGTTTTCACGCGCCACAAGCTGAGCCCGTCCCTGGAATGGCATTTCCACCTGTTGGGGCAATTGCTCGGCGAGTTCTATGTCGCCAAGATCCGCGAACAAAAGCTGCAGCAGCAGACCTATGTTCAGGCGGTGCATGAAACCGGGGCGCGCATGACACATGACGTCAAGAACCTGCTGCAGTCTTTGAATGTCTTGTGCGCGGCGGCGGCGACGCGAGACTCCGAGCAGGATCCCGCCGAATTGGCGGCATTGATCCGCCGGCAGTTGCCTGCAATTACGCAAAGACTGCAGCAGACCGTGGACAAGCTGCAAAAGCCCCAGACCGACAGCGGACGATTCGTGCAGGCGCGCGTCTGGTGGGATGGCCTGCTGCGCAACTACCAGAATCACGAGATCCAGTTTGACGCAGCAGACGTTCCGGACTCATTGCTGTTGCCCAAGGAGCTCTTCGACAGCGCTTGCGATAATCTGCTGCAGAATGCGCTGCGCAAGAAGAAGGAAGACCCCGGCTTGTCGATTCGCGTGGGGTTTTCGTGCGGACCGACCATTGAACTGCGGGTGTGCGACAGCGGCGCGCCGGTCGCGGCTGAAGTGCTCAAGGGATTGCTGCGTGGCCCGGTGCCTTCGGAATCCGGCTTTGGCATTGGCCTGTACCAGGCCGCACGTCTTGCAGAGGCCTCCGGCTTTTCACTGCAGTTGGCGGAGAACGCGCGTGGCCACGTCTGCTTTACGCTGAAGGGTGAAATCTATCGCCCCAGCAACCGGCAAGCGACCTGATCGAGGATCGTTCCGGTACGACTTCCCTTCACACCTCGCCGGGCTCTTCTTCCACTGGCGGATCTCGAAACAACAGCCACAGCACGGCGGTGTTGATCAGCGCCCAGAGAATCTCGAGGAAAAGCAGCGGCACATAGAACCGGCGCTGCCATTTGTCGCCGAATACGAAATAGAAGCCGTCAAAATAGGTCCCGCTGAGCCGGCTCATCGAGGCGAAGTTTTCAAACGGCGGAAACAGCAGTATTGCCAACATGTTTGCAACGGCGAAAATCAACACCGCATTCCTGCCGCTCAGAAACGACGCCCCGGGATTGGAATTGCGCAGCCACAGCCAGGCAATGCCGGTATTCAAGAGTATCCAGCCCAGCAGCAACATCAACAGGTCCGTGTTCACCACCTTGTTGTATTGCCTGTCGAACACGAAATAAAAAGCGTCCAGCGTGCTTATTCCCCGACCGATGACGATGGAGTCAAATGGTGGAAACAGCAGCACCAGAACGATATTGACCGCTGCAACCGAAAGCACAATGGCTTGCGACCGGTTCATGATTTGTCCGAGGTGTCATTGGGTGCGGGGCCAATCAATCGGTACACCACCGTTTCCCCCTTGCCCTTGAGGCGGATGGTTTGCGGCGCATCGAATTCAAAGCGTGCACGCAACCGGCGCCAGGTGGTTGCATCTACCTGGATGGTGCCGGGCGTTCCCTCCGACGTAATGCGGCTGGCGAGATTGACGGTGTCGCCCCACAGGTCATAGATGAATTTCTTCGTGCCAACAACGCCGGCGACCACGGGGCCGGTGCCGATTCCCATCCTGATTTCCAGCCGCATATCGTTTATGGTGGTGTCATTTTCAAGCACGTCGCGCATATCCAGCGCCATGTTGGCGATGGCCTCCGAATAATTGATGCCCGCATCGTCATTGAGGCCGCCGGCGACCATGTAGGCGTCGCCGATGGTCTTGATCTTTTCAAGGCCATGCTTCTCGGCGAGGGAATCGAATGTGGAAAACACTTTGTTCAGCATGGAGAAGATCTGGCTCGGGGCCATGCCTTCGGCGATGGCGGTGAAATTGACAATGTCCGCAAACATGACCGTGACGTCGGCAAAACCGTCTGCAATCGTGTTGTTGTTGGCCTTGAGTCGCTCGGCCACGGGGGGGGGCAGGATGTTCAGCAGCAGGCGTTCTGATTTTTCCTGTTCTATCTTCAGCAGTCCGTGCGCGGTCTTGAGTTCGGCTTCGTAGCGGTCCTTTTCCTTGGCGGAGTAGCGGAGCAGGAAATACACAATTCCCGATATCGCGATGAAGTTGAGCATGAAGAAGATCGCGCTGATGCGCAGGGGAACATTGAGCTTGGGCTGGGCGGCGTCGGCAAGCTCGAAGTCGATATAGCCACACAGCAAAAGCATCACGGTATGCGCCACGAACCAGGGGATCGACTCGCGGCCGCTGAGCACGAGCACGGCGACGACGGGCGCGAGGATGCCCCACAGCACGACACCGCTGGCGGCAATGAAATTGCCGATCGCCAGTTGCACGACAAAGGGGAAGAACAGGAACAGCCCCAGTTGGCTGTAGCGGAACAGCGCGAAACTCCCGGATTTGATGAAGATCAGGAACGTCGCGACGGAAATGACCTGGTAGGCCAGCGGCAATGACGTGGACAACTGCAATCCCATGAGCCAGTACAACGCCAGCCAGAACATGGGGGCCGCGGTCATCAGCCCCATGGCAAAGACCAGAATGGACTTGCGAATCCTGATGTCTTCCGTATCGCCTGGGGTCACGCCCGCGTTGCGAATCCTGGCGCTGAAGGGCCCCTGGATAAATTCTGTTTTACGCACGGTGTAGTTGATCAATTGTTGTTTTGAGATTTTGGGCGAGTGTAGCGAGGATTACAACGAATGTGGCATCGATCATCTGTCCGCCTTTGGCAATCAGATCGCGCGCGGCCAGTTGCTCATCGAACCGTTTGAACAGCCCCTGTGACACCCCGTCCTGCTTCAAGGTCCCCCGAAATAGCCACACCGTCTTCGCATCCAGCACCCGGTCCTCCAGGTTCAGCCCCAGAAATCGCATGAAACTCAGGCGATCTCGCACTTGGTATTCAATCCGGTCATCCGACAAATTGTTCAACTGCTGCAGTACCAGAACCTTGAACATCAACACCGCATCGATCGGCTTGGCGCCAGCGGCGCTCTTGCGCTCTTTCGCGCGTGCTCGCCTGCGCTCTCCCGGGCCTTGTCAATATCGCCCCGAAACGCCTCCCAGCCGATCATCCTGCTCAACTCCACCAGCGGGTCACCCAATAAGCTGAGTTTGGCCAAGCGCTCCTGCGGGTCAAGTAGCCCCGCCACGTAGCTCCTCACCTGGTTTTTCTTCTTCAACTTCGCCAGCTTCCCCATCAGCTTCACCCCTCGCGTTACTCAATGACTATCTAACGCGCTAACATCATTCTCGCTTACCAAATTCCATTTTTTTCGG
>CAXNGL010000196.1:0-6174 GCA_964201515.1 Burkholderiales bacterium | reverse complement strand
CCCCGTCTCAGCGCGGGATCAGTATTTCCAATTCATCGCGCAGGCGCTCAGGCGTCGTGAAGTGCAACCCCTGCAGACCGGCGTCGGTGGCCGCGCGGACATTGACCTCGAGGTCGTCCACGAACAGGGTGTGCGCCGGGCGCAGCCGGCAGCGGTCGATGGCGTGCGCGTAGATGCGCGGGTCCGGTTTGATCAGGCCGATCTCGGCCGACACCACCACGTCTTCGAACAAGGCCAGCGTCGGGCAGCAAGACAGCGCGACCGGATAGGTCTCCGCGGAAAAATTGGTCAGCGCATACAGGCGCAGGCCGCGCGCCTTCAGGTCGCGCAGGATGGCGGCGGTGCCCTCGATTTCGCCGCGCAGCATGGCGGGCCAGCCCTTTTGCCACAGGCCGATCAGGGCCGCGTGCTGCGGGAACAGGCGCTGGCGCTCTTCGACGGCCTGCGCGATCGGCTTGCCGGCATCCATCTCCTGGATCCACGGCGCGGCAATCGCTGTGGCGACAAACGCTTCGAGCGCCCGCGCGTCGCCGGGGAAGTAGCGCGCATAGAAATAGCGCGGATCCCAGTCGAGCAGGACTTTTCCCAGGTCGAACAGTGCCGCCTCAATCATGTGAAACCCGCGATCTTTGTTGTTGGCAAGGCATGCGGCGATGATACCGTCCGACACATTCATAGACGGCAGCCTAGCTGCTGCCGCATGCCGCCTGGAACGTATCGAGGCGGAAGTATTCCTCCGGCGAATCGACGGCGGCCTGCAGCGCGGTGACCTCCTGCATGCTGCGATCGACGAAGGGCGCGACGAAGTCGCGGGTCATGGCGTGGAGTTGGCGTTCGGCATCGGCTTCGCTGGCGAAGTGAAAAATCTGCTGGCCAAAGCGCAGCTCCAGTTCCCGCCGCACCGCCTCCTGCACGCCAGGCAGGAAGCGCGCATAGGTATCGACGTGCTTCATCTCGTGACCCATGGTGATGTCGAAGACGCAGCTGCCGGGCGCAAACTCGCGGCCGACCAGCACCGTCATCGGCTCGAAGGAAAGGCGCACCTTGATGTCGGGCCGCAGGCAGTGGCGCCCGCCGATGCGGCGCGTCAGCCCGCTGCCGCCGAGCGAGGCGCTCCATTTCAGGTTGGTCTGCGTCAAGCCCAGCACGCGCCGCCCGGTGCTGGCCGCACCGAGGGCCGACAGCTGTTGCGTGCTCTTGGTGAAATCGGTGACGTAGGTCACCGGCGCGGTTTCCACGTCGACCCGCGTCGGTCCCAGGCGCTGCTCGCAGGTCTGCTCGAAGGGCTGCAGGTAATCGCAGCCGCCAAGCGCCGTTGCGGCCGAGAGCAGCGCGATCCCAGCGATGCAGCGCCTGTGCGACCCGCGCAACAACTTGCTCACCCAGTCGCGATCGGTGGCGCCTGGCTACGCCAGCGCGCGCGAGACGATTTCCGCGACGTCGCCTGACAAGCCCGTCGTGTCGCGAATGCGCTCGAGCGCGGTGCGCGCGTGCGCCTGGCGGGTGGCATCGAAGCGCTTCCAGCGGTCGAACGCGCGCGCAATGCGCGAGGCCACCTGCGGGTTGAGCGCGTCCAGTTCGATGACGCGATCGGCGGCGAAGGCATAGCCCGATCCATCGCCGGCGTGAAAGTGGACGTGATTGGCGCAGAAGCCGCGAATCAGCGCGTACACCTTGTTCGGGTTGCGGATGTCGAATGACGGGTGCGACGTCAGGCGGCGCACTTCGTCGAGCGTTCCCGGCAGTCGCGAGGTCGCCTGCACCGACAGCCACTTGTCCACCACCAGTGGTTCGTCCTTCCAGCGCTCGTGGAATGCGTCCAGCGCGCGCGAGCGCTCGTCGCCGGGGCAATTGGACAGCGCCACCAGCGCCGCCATGCCGTCGGTCATGTTGTCGGCGCATTCGAACTGGCGCGCGGCCATGCGCCGGACGATGGCGTCATCGAGTTCCACCAGGTAGCCCAACGCCAGGTTCTTCAGCGAGCGGCGGCCCGCCGCAGCCGCATCCGGCGAGTAGGCGCCCGGCGTGGTGTGGGTGTCGTAGGCGACACTCAGCGCGAGGCGCAAGTGCGCCGCGATGCGCCGGCGCAGCGCGAGGCGCGCAGCGTGCAGCGCATCCGGGTCGACCGCGTCCATCTGCTCGGCAAGGAAGGTTTCCGATGGCAGGGCGAGCGCCTCGGCGGCGAAGGCCGGGTCGCGATGCGCCTGCGCGAGCACGCGGCCGAAGGCCGAGATGAAGGCTTCCGGCATGGGCAGGCTGTCGGGATGGGCGCCGTTGCGCAGCGCATCGGCGTTGCGCAGGATCAGCCGGGTCGCCAGCCGCTGGCCGGCCTCCCAGCGGTTGAAGGCGTCGCTGTCGTGCGCCATCAGGTGCGCGAGTGCGTCCTCCGAGTAGTCGTAGCGCAGCGTCACCGGCGCCGAGAAATGGCGCAACAGCGAGGGCACCGGCCGCGCCGGGACGTCTTCGAACACGAACTGCTGTGCGGCCTCGGTGACATCGAGTACGCGCTCGTAGCGGGTGTCACCCGCTGCGCCGCCCGCATCTTCACCTTCGAGGCGCAGCGGCAGCTCGCTGCCGTCCTGGGCCAGCAGGCCGACGGCAAACGGAATGTGGAAGGGCAGCTTGTCCGCGCGCTCGGGCGTCGGCGGGCAGGACTGGCGCACGTCGAGCGTGTAGCGGCGCGTGGCTTCGTCGTAGCTGCCACTGACTTCGAGCACCGGCGTGCCGGCCTGGTCGTACCAGCGGCGGAACTGCGTCAGGTCGCGGCCCGCTTTTTCGTCACCGGCAGCGTCCTGCATGGCCTGCGCGAAATCGTCGCAGGTCACGGCCTGCCCGTCGTGGCGCTGGAAGTACAGGTCCATGCCGCGCCGAAAAGCCTGCGCGCCGATCAGCGTGTGGATCATGCGCACCACTTCCGCGCCTTTTTGATACACCGTGGCGGTGTAGAAATTGCTGATTTCCATGTAGGCCTGCGGCCGCACCGGGTGCGCCATGGGGCCGGCGTCCTCGGGGAACTGGCCGCCGCGCAGGCCGCGCACTTCCTGGATGCGCTGCACCGCGCGTGAATAGGTATCGGCGCCGTATTCCTGGTCGCGGAACACGGTGAGCCCTTCCTTCAGGGAGAGCTGGAACCAGTCGCGGCAGGTGACGCGATTGCCGGTCCAGTTGTGGAAGTATTCATGCGCCACCACGCGGTCGAGCATCATGAAGTCCATGTCGGTGGCGGTGTCGGGTCGCGCCAGGATGTACTTGGTGTTGAAGATGTTGAGGCCCTTGTTCTCCATCGCGCCCATGTTGAAGTCGCCGACGGCGACGATCATGTAGTTCTCGAGGTCCAGTTCCAGGCCGAACACGTCTTCGTCCCATTTCATGGAACGCTTGAGCGCCTGCATGGCGAAGCCGCATTGGTCGAGCTTGCCCGGGTCGACATAGATGGCCAGCCGCGCCTGCTTGCCAGAACGCGTGGTCCAGCTGTCCTCCAGCATGTCCAGCCTGGCTGCAACCAAGGCAAACAGGTAGCACGGCTTGGGATGCGGATCGACCCACTTCGCCCAATGCCTGTGGCCGGCACCTTCGTCGCCGTCGGTGCCGCTGTCGACGCCGTGGTCAACGCGGTTCCCATTCGACAACAGCACCGGATGGCTGTCACGGTCGGCGTGAATGGTCACGCTGAAGCGCGACATGACGTCCGGGCGGTCCGGGAAGTAGGTGATGCGACGGAAACCCTCGACCTCGCATTGGGTGAAGAACCCGGCCTTGGCGCCGTACAGGCCGGACAGCTGCAGGTTCTTGCGCGGCTCGATCTTCACTGTGGTCTCGAGCGTGAAGCGGTCCGGCACGCCGGCGATGCGCAGGTGCTCGTCGGTGCGCTCGAATTCGCCCGCCACCAGCACGCGCCCGTCGATGCTGACCATTTCCAGTTCCAGCGCCCCGCCGTTGAGCAACAAGGGTGCGGTCGCGTCGGCCGCCGCCGGATTGCGTTCCATGACGAGATGCGCCTTGACGCGCGTGAATTCCTCGTGGACGTCGAAGTCGAGCGAGATTTCCGGGACGAGGAAGGCGGGCGCCTGGTAGTCCTTGAGATGGATGGTCTGGGGTGTCGGTTCACGCATGGGGTCAATGCCTTGGAGAGGTTCTGTAGATTTGCGCCGGCAGCGGCCGGCTTGCCGGGATGCAGCCCGCTAGTTTACTGCCGGTGTGGCCGCGCGCAGCCGTTCCGGCGCTCAGGGGGTCAAAAAAAGAAGCGGGCGGCCGCGCGACGCGGGCCGTCCCCGCGTGCTCTTGGCGCGAAGGGCCTGGAGCGCGGGGTCTTGCGCCGTCGGGCGATACAAAGGCGAGGTCAAGCCCGTCCGGCAGAGTGGTTCCATCTGCCTGAACGACAGGCCATGCGAACCTGGCAATGCCGTGGTATACATCCACATGACTGGTACGTAGGACCCTGGGTCCGGGGCGCCGTGCTTGCACCTTGGCGATATGCGACGTTGGGATCTGTACTGCCACGTGATGCTGTCCTGTGCTCAGACGGTGGGGGCGCATTGGCCAAAGCCGCCGAGCACTTGGAACTTGAACACCATGCGCTGACTCTCTCCAAGGGCCTGCGTGTCCCGGGCCCCTGGCACATCCAGAACGTCAACGCCTATCCCTCACGGCTCAAGCACTGCATACATCGCTTCCAGGGGCTGGCGACGTCCTACCTCGCCAGCTATCTGGGTTGGTTCCGCGCTCTGGACCGGTCAGCCCAAAACCGTGGCCAACCCGCACCCATGCTCAATCTGGCCTTGGGCTATTGATGGCATCATCAATGAATGCGCAAAGAGCCTTTCACAAGGGGGAGCGTGGCGGCGGTTCTGCGTGCGGCTGAACATTGTGGCTAATCAGCTATTGGCTTGTCAGGATTTTCCGGGCGTCCCGGCAGGCGAGATCATGCCGCCGGTGGGTGAGCTGGGCGCCGCGCTGTAGAGCTTTTTCGGCATGCGGCCGGCAAGCCAGGCTTCGCGCCCGGCCTCCACGGCCTTCTTCATGGCGCCGGCCATCAGCACCGGATCGCGCGCCGCGGCGATGGCGGTGTTCATCAGCACGGCGTCGCAACCCAGTTCCATGGCGATGGCGGCATCGGACGCCGTGCCCACGCCGGCATCGACGATCACCGGCACTTTGGCCGCCTCGATGATGAGCTTCAGGTTCCACGGGTTGAGGATGCCCATGCCCGAGCCGATGAGGGAGGCGAGCGGCATCACCGCCACGCAGCCGATCTCCTCCAGGCGCTTGGCGATGATGGGGTCGTCGCTGGTGTACACCATCACCTTGAAGCCGTCCTTGACCAGGGTCTCGGCGGCCTTCAGCGTCTCGATGACATTGGGAAACAGCGTGGTCGGGTCGCCCAGCACTTCGAGCTTGACCAGGTCGTGCCCGTCGAGCAGTTCGCGCGCCAGGCGCAGCGTGCGCACCGCATCGTCGGCGCTGTAGCAACCGGCGGTGTTGGGCAGGTAGGTGAATTGCGCGGGCGGCACGGCATCCAGCAACGAGGGCTGTCCGGCCTCCTGGCCGATATTGGTGCGGCGGATGGCAACGGTGACGATCTGGGCGCCGCTGGCATCGATGGCGCGCCGCGTCTCGTTGAAATCCTTGTACTTGCCAGTGCCGATCAACAGGCGCGAGGCATACGGCTTTCCGGCTATGTTGAGGGTGTCGGTCATTGTCGCGATTCCTGTCTTCTGTTCACTGCGCATCAGCCGCCGCCGACGGCAACCACAATTTCGATTCGATCGCCGGCTTCGAGCAGCGTCTCGCCATAGCGGCTGCGCGGCACGATGTCGCCGTTGCGCTCCACGGCAATCTTCTTTCCGGCAAGTGCCAGTTCATCGATCAGGGCGGCCAGGTTAGTCCCCTGCGGAAAGGCGCGTGACTCACCGTTGACGGATAGCTGGATCATGGCGGTTGTGCCCGGATCGGGCTGCTGCTGGGACGAAGCGTCCGTTTCAAAATGAGGGGATACATTCCCTCATGCTCCCCTGTATTGGGCGGTCGCAAAACGGTATTTGCAACCGGTTCTACGTTTGAGTGAGGGATTGCGCTCGACGTCGTCGTGCGCGGATCGAAGCCTCTCGATGATCTTATCACGCGCCACCGCCACCGCCAGGGTCGGGGGCGGATGCCGCGCTACTTCAACGCCAG
>CAXNGL010000195.1:0-6184 GCA_964201515.1 Burkholderiales bacterium | reverse complement strand
AAGATGACACCCTAGGTTTATGGGTGGAGAGTATCTGCCGTCATTTTCTGGCGAAGAGATTGAAATCGCTCGGATCGTCCTCGCCAGCGTGACGCAAGATGTCTATAGCATCCGCGCAAAGAGGCTCGGAAAGTTGATCGCCTATTGCGTCGTTGACGAGTACGAAAGTACTTTAAATTTGGCGATGGAATCTTCAACGCAACCGCTGTCGCTGGAGGAACTGATCGGGCTGATTGACGGCTCCCGTCAGGACGACAATGCCCAGACATTCCGGTGGTTGGACTCCCGCGACTGACTGCCGCCCGCCCCTGTAAGGCGAGAGGCAAGTGGCCCGGTGTATAACCTTGCAGCGGGTGAGCATCAAAAAATGAACCACACCAGCCCCGCTCAGACTTCTACGTCGGTGAGGGAGGGCCCGGTGGGCACGGTGGGCGGATCAGTTGGGGAGGAACTGTCAGTTGCGGAGGGATTTGCCAACGGGACATCGTCGCGGCAGGTAGCCGGCAAGTACTTGGACGGCGTTCCACCACACAACCAGGTCAACGTACCGCCCGTTTGCGTCTGGGGCGTCAGCGTAATGGTCACTCCAGCACCTGTAGACGTGCTTGCAGTGCTACCCGTAACGGTGATCGTTCCCGTATCAGTGACACTTCCACCGGAAACCTTTCCTACAACGGCAATTGTGAGTCCGACCCCCATGGATGCCGAGCCGCCCGGATCAGTCTGATAGTTCTCGGAAATAGACGTCCGCGCTCCAGATGCAGCAAGAATCAGCTCCGAGACCTTTGCCCGGATGGTGTAGTCCTGATATGCCGGAAATGCCACCGCCGCCAAAATGCCGATGATCGCCACCACAATCATCAGCTCCATCAGGGTAAAACCCT
This sequence comes from Burkholderiales bacterium, assembly GCA_964201515.1. Lineage (GTDB taxonomy): Bacteria > Pseudomonadota > Gammaproteobacteria > Burkholderiales > SG8-39 > CAIYPG01. The sequence goes on along the minus strand of CAXNGL010000195.1, from coordinate 5,300 downwards.
GCTCAATAGCCTTTCTAACGTATCCTATGGTTTTCGACGCGGCGAATGGCGCCAAACCTGAAAAAGCAGAGAATTTACGATAAATGTGATAAGTATTTTATACGGTATTGATGTAAAAAAGTAATACGAATTGTAAATAGTGGAGTGCACGGGAGCCATTTGGCGGCAAGGTAGGGGCCAGTCTCAAAGACTATGCTGCGGACTCCGAGGGGATCGAGGAAGGCAGAGGGGATGTACAGGACGTGGACCTATACGCCAAAGTAAGGCGCGCCGTGATGCTGGAGAGCCAGAGCGAGCGTGGAGCAGCAAAGCAGTTTGGAATCAGCCGAAAGACGGTCTCGAAGATGGTTCGGCACGCTGTGCCGCCGGGCTATCAGCGCAAGGAGGCGCCGGTATCGCCGAAGTCGGGGCCCTTCATGGGCGCCATTCATCAAATCCTGCAGGACGACCGCGAAGTGCTCAAAAAGCAGCGCCATACGGCGGTGCGGATATACGAGTGACTGCGTGATGAGCATGGTTATGGCGGCGGCTAACGGCTTCATGCCTCAGGTGATGGAATCGCAAGTCCTCGATCTCTGGCCATTGCACGGCACGACGGTATGCGTTCTCAAGGCTATCTGAGCGTGACCAAGTCCAGAAAACCCGTCCGTCCTTGATATGACGCGGGAGAGGCAATATTGCGGAGAGGGCGGCGCCTACCGTACGGGCACAAATTCGCCGTTTTCTGTTGGTCAGTTCGGCCTATAATCGGCATTCACGGCAATGGCAACGCTGTTGTTTTTCCGGGAATCGGCGTAGATTTTTTTTGACCATACGGGATCAGTCCACTGATCCGGCGGGTTGTTTCTTGCGTAAAAAGGCTGTACCGTACTCAGAGTAAAAATGCTGATCGCCATGTCACATAACGGCTTGGTCGCAGTTGACGCTTTATAACCAAGGGGAACCCAGAATGTCCGCGACGTTTGAGAAACTGATGAATGGAGCTGATGGTGGTTTGGCCCTGCTCCAGGTTTTGGCAGAGAACAGTTTCGACTCTGTGTTGATCACGGATGCATCTGCCGAAGGCAAGATTATCTACGCCAACAAGTCGTTCAAAAAGCTAACTGGCCACGACCCATCCGAAATCATCGGCAAGACGCCTCGGATTCTTCAAGGCACGGGAACAGATTCCAAGGTCATAGCGAGGCTTTCCGCGGCATTGAAGTCGGGCGGAAAATTTGAAGGCAAGGCGATTAACTATAAGAAAGATGGCACGCCCTTCATCATGTATTGGCGTGTGCTGCCTATCAAAGTTGGCAAGAAAATTTCCGCTTGGGTTGCTATCCAGCGTGAGGGGTCGGTCATCTAAGATTTGTATTCTCGCGATTCTGTATTTTTTAAACGAGTGCAGAAGCACAGTTGGAGCGCGTCATCTGGTGCCCAACCATGCGTCGACAGCAGAAAGCCAACGCGGCCGTGCAAGCGGCGGTATTGCCCAAGATCCCGCCTGAGTTGCTCGACCAGTTCGTCAGAGGGCCGAGGCGGTGCAGGCGGCCTCGATGGCGTTCAAAAATGCTCTGATCGAGCGTGCGCAATCCCCGATGCCGAAACTGCACCTGCCATTTGCCGCTTGAAAGTACCCTGATATTCGCCCTTTCCACGCTCCGTTGTGATGGGCATGTGATGGCAAGGAAGCGGGAGCAGTTCAAGTGGCGGATATGCCCTTGATGTTATTGGCGCCCCGAAGACGAATCGAACGTCCGACCTGCCCCTTAGGAGGGGGCTGCTCTATCCACTGAGCTACCGGGGCTTCTGTTGCGGGGCGAGAACACGGTTGCTTGTTCGCACGTTGCAGCAGTGGCGATTATATCTGCTCACGCGCGCGCTGCCGCGGCACGGGTAGATGTTTCCCTGGTGGCGGTTGAGGTGATTAAGATGTCAGTATTACTTCGATACAAGTAATATTGGCGTGGTAAATAAATAAATTCGTCAGTATTGATGAGCCCGGGCTACTTCTCTTCCATGACCCACACGCCGTTCCACTCACCCGCAGGCGGCTTTTCCTGCAGGTGCTGGCAGCGCTCCACATACAGTTTGGCGGTCTTGTCGGCCGGGTTCATCTCCAGCACTTCCTCGAAGGCGCGGATGGCTTCCTTCCAGCGCCCGTGGCGGTAGTCGGCGAGGCCGGCGCGGAACTGCCGCAGCGCATCGTTCAGGTGCGGGTAGCTCTCTTCGGTGTGGTAGTCCAGCACCTCGAAAACCGCCACCGGCTGCGTCTTGCCCTTGACGATGACCAGATCGATCTCGCGCGTGTAGTAGGTGGACTTCAATTGCTTGTAGGTGAACTCGCTGATCAGGATGTGCGTGCCGTAGGTCTTGCACGCTGACTCCAGCCGCGAGGCGAGGTTCACGCCGTCGCCGATGATGGTGTAGTCCATGCGCTTCTTGGAGCCGATGTTGCCCGACACCACCATGTCGGTGTTGAGGCCGATGCCGATGTCCACCGGCAGCTTGCCTTCCGACACGCGTTCCTTGTTCCACTTCCACAGTTCGCGGATCATGGCGATGGAGGCGCGCACCGAGCGGTCGGCGTCGTCGTCGTGCGCCACGGGAATGCCGAAGGCCGCCATGATGGCGTCGCCGATGAACTTGTCGAGCATGCCTTCTTCGCGCTGGATGCAATCCACCATCAGGGTGAAGTATTCATTGAGCAAGGCGACGGTGCCCTGCGCGCCGAGTTTCTCGGTGATGGTGGTGAAGCCGCGAATGTCGGAGAACAGCACGGTGGCCGGCACGCTCTGGCCGCCGAGGGCCTCGGCGCCGCCTGCCACCAGCTTGTCGGCGATGCTCGGGTCCATGTAGCGCGACATGGTGGACTTGAGGCGCTTTTCACTGCTGATGTCCTCGATCAGCAGCATCGAGCCCATGGGCTTCTTTTCCATCGACAGCAAGGGCAGGGCGGTGACATTCACCGACAGCGTTTCTTCCCCCGCCGTCAGCGATGCCTCGACGGTGATCTCGGGGATCTGCGTCTGGGCCGCGGTCTTGAGCTTCTCCAGCACCCAGGCATTGGTGTCGGTGAAGAACTCGGCGGCCGGCTTGTGCAGGATGGCATTGGGCTGCTGGCGCAGGATGCGCAGCCCGGCCGCATTGCAGGTGACGATGCGCTCCTGGTCGTCCAGCGTGATCACGCCGTTGGACATCGACTCGAGCATGGATTCGTTGTAGTTCTTCATGTTCTGCACGTCGGCGAACAGCTTGGCGTTCTCCAGCGCGATGGAGATCTGCGCCGTGAAGGCGCGCAGGCGCGACTCGTCCTCGCCGGTGAACGGGCCGCCGTGCTTGTTGAGCACCTGGGTCACGCCGATGGTCTTGCCGTGCTTGTTGATGATGGGCACGCACAGGATGGAGCGCGTGAAGTACCCGGTCTTCTTGTCGAACCCCGGATTGAAGCGCAGGTCGGCATAGGCATACGGAATGTTGATCGACTTGCCGGACATGAACACCGCCCCGGCGATGCCCAGGTGATTGGGCAGGCGGATCTGCATCGACTCCAGGCCCTGGCCGACCTCGGACCACAGTTCGTGGGTTTTCTCGTCGTTGAGGAACAGCGTCGAGCGGTCGGCGTTCAGCAGGCGCGTGGCCTCGCCCATGACCTTCTGCAGCAGCGAGCCGAGCTTGATGTCGGCAGTGACTTCCGACACCACGTCGATGAACTCCATTTCCTGCTGGCGCAGCGCCTTCATGCGCTCGATGTACTGGGCGCTTTGCAGCGCCAGCGTGCCCTGGCTGGTCATGGCGGCAAACAGGTGCATGTCCTGTTTGGTGAACTTGCCGGCGCGCTTGTTCAGGGTCTGCGCCACGCCGATGATGTCGCCCTTCACGGTGCGGATCGGCACGCACATGATGTTGCGCGTGGTGAAGCCGGTCTGTTCGTCGACGGCGCGATTGAAGCGCGGGTCCGAGTAGGCGTCCTGGATGATCAGCGCGTCACCCGTGGTGTAGACCGATCCGGCAATGCCGCTGTTGTTGAGGATGCGGATTTCGCGCTGGATGTTGCCCTGCGCCACGCGCGAATACAGCTCGTTGGTGGCCGGGTCGTTGAGGAACAGCGAGCCGCGTTCGGTGCCCAGCTCATCGGTGGTCATTTCCACCAGCGCGCGCAGCACTTCATCCAGCGAATCGTAGCCGGCCATGCGGCGGGCGACTTCCAGCAGCAGCTCGGCTTCGCGCAGCCGTCGGCGGTCGCCGCCGGCGCGCACCTTTGTCAGGCGTGCGCCAGCTGCACCCCCTTCGCTTGATGGGGGCAGGTTGCCAGACCGGGCACCTCGGCGCGGCTTGGGCGCCACGGGTTCGTCCATTTTCATGGTGCGCTCCGCTGTGCGCCTGCCCTCGATGGCAGGCGGATGGATTTCAATGCGTCATGCAGGCGCCATGTTACCGGGATTCCCCCGGCCCTCGCAGCGGTACTCATCATGGCTTGCCCGGCGAAGTTCGCCTGGCCTTGCCGGCGCCGACGCTGCCAGGGTGGCCGGCTGCGTTGCCGCGCGGCTGGTCGACCTGCTCGCGCAGCGCCTGCACGGTGTCGCGCAATTGGGTGTTTTCTTCGGACTGTTCGCGAACAGCTCTCTGGACTGCTGCATCGCGATTGGCAGTGGCGATCTCAAGCTCCTGGCGCAGGGTTGTGACGGTGGCCTTCAGTTGGGCGATTTCTCCCGCCGCGGCCGCCTGCGCCTGGGATACCTGCTGGCGCGTGTTGGCGACTGCCTGCTCCAGTTCATCGCGAATGCGCGTCGCCGTGGACTTGAGCATCTCGATCTCGTGATGCCCCGTCGAAATCGCCGCCTGCACGGCGGTCTCGCGATCTGCTCGCGCGTGCTCCAGCTCGTCGCGCAGGGCCGCTGCCGTTGCCTTGAGCTGGGCAATTTCCTGCGCGGCTGCGGAATGCGCCTGCTGCACCGAGGTTTCGCGTTCCACCCGCGCATGTTCGAGCGCATCGCGCAGTGCCGCCGCAGTGGCCTTGAGCTGGGCGATTTCGTTGGCGTTCGCTGCATTGACCTGCGCCACGTGGGCCTGCGCATCGGCGTGCGCGGCCTCCAGCCCGTCGCGCAGGGCGGCAACGGTACGCTGCATGTCGCGAATTTCGGCGCGTGCGGCCGCCAGCTCCGGATGGTTCTCCGATTCCGGTGCTGCGCGGCTTTGGTCGATGCCCGATGTTGCGTCAGCCATGCCGCAAGTTTACCTGTCCGTACGCCCTGACGGGAGCCTGATCCATTGGTGGGGTTTGATATTTCGTCGCCAAGCTGTTAGCGTCCGGCCCA
>CAXNGL010000194.1:0-6209 GCA_964201515.1 Burkholderiales bacterium | reverse complement strand
GACCTGCTCACGTGCGAGTCGATTGCGCTCCGATTTCTGGCTGGCTTCGATGCGCGTCAGGTCGGCGGTCATTTCCCGGGTTTCGTCCTGCAGTTCCTTGATGCGCGCGAGTGAATCGCGCAGCCCCCGCGCGAGCTCGGCCTGTGCCTTGGTAATGAAGCCGTAGTAATGCAGTTCGCGCGAGGTCTGGTTGGGGTCTGCGCCTGATACCAGCAATTTCAGGTAATCGGTCTCGCCGCTCAGGTATCGCACCGACAGCAGCCGGCCGATGGTTTCCTGCCGGCGGGCCAATTCGGCCTCGATGCGGCGTGTTTCAGCGTTCAATTGCGTGAGTTCGGCGCGGGCGGCCTGGCGCTCCATCGACAGGTTGTGCAGCTGGCGGTTGGCCCCCGAGATGGCCTGCTCGGATTCGCGCAATGCGTCGCGCGCCTCGGTGCGAGTTTCTTCGTCGCCGGCGATGGCTGTCTTGAGGCGTTCGATGCGGGTGCGAAGGCGGCGCAGGTCTTCCGGGTCAGCGGCAGGGCCCGGTTTGGCCGCTTGGCCGCTCGCTGGGAGGGCAAGGAATACCAGGGCGGCAAGGAAGACGAAGAACTGCCTGGCGAGGGAGCACGGCGTGCGATTCGCGTCTGTACACCTGCCGCGAGAAGGCTGCCCCGAATCTTGCCCGGGGCTCGCGACGGAATCCCCGTCGCAATCGGTCATTAGCGGGCCTTCCCCTGATTGGCCACTGCGGCAGCGGCGGCCTCCGCGGCGGCGGCGTCACCAAGATAGTAGTGTCGTATCGGCCTCAGGCCGGCGTCCAGCTCGTACACCAGCGGGATTCCAGTGGGGATGTTGAGCCCGACGATCTCCTGGTCGTCGACGTTGTCCAGGTACTTCACCAGTGCCCGCAGCGAATTGCCGTGGGCTGCGATCACCACGCGCTTGCCGTCGCGCACCGTGGGCGCGATGACATTGTTCCAGTAGGGCACGAAGCGCGCTACCGTGTCCTTGAGGCATTCCGTGAGCGGCAATTCCCCTGCTGACAGCAGGGCATAGCGCGGATCCTTGCCGGAGTGACGCGGATCGTCGCGGGTCAGCGGTGGCGGCGGGACGTCATAGCTGCGACGCCAGGCAAGCACCTGCGCGTCCCCGAACTTGGCCGCCGTTTCCGCCTTGTTGAGGCCCTGAAGCGCCCCGTAATGGCGCTCGTTCAGCCGCCAGGAGTGATGGATCGGGATCCACATGCGATCCATTTCTTCCAGCGCCATCCACAGGGTCTTGATGGCGCGCTTGAGCACCGATGTATAGGCGAGGTCGAAATCGAGGCCCTCCGCCTTGAGCAGGCGTCCGGCTCGGCGTGCCTCATCGCGGCCTTGGTCGGAGAGATCGACATCGGTCCATCCGGTGAAGCGGTTTTCCTTGTTCCACACGGATTCGCCGTGTCTCAGCAGCACAATACGATGCATGATGGACTTTTTTGCGGTGCATTATCGGTGGCCCGTATAATAGCGGATTATGCTACTGCTTTCGGATGCACCGCTGACGTGGAAACCGGCTCTTGAACACATCGTCCCAGGATATTTTTTCGCTGATCGGGCGTTCCGCCCAGATAGAAATGGCGGCGCACGCGATGAAGGCGATCGCCCATCCGCTGCGCCTCAAGATCCTCTGTGTGCTGGGCGAGCAGGAAGTCAACGTGCAGGACATTGTGGACGCGGTGGGCACTTCGCAGAGCAATATCTCGCAGCACCTGGCGATCCTGCGCGACAAGGGGATCGTCAACTGGCGCAAGGACGGAAACCGGGTGTTTTACAAGGTTGCTGACGGCCGCACACTGACCCTGATCGGCATGATGCGCGAAGTCTATTGCGGCAATGAGTAGTACCTGGGGCAGACGGGCTCGGCACGCATCCGGGTTAATTTCAAACGTACATTCGCAGGAAGCTTGATGGACATCTCGAAGTTCCTTCTCGACAACATCTACATCGTGGCGGTCGCGGCGATCAGCGGTGGCATGCTGGTGTGGCCCATGGTGAGGCGGGGTGCCGGCGGGCCCGCCATCGAAACGCTGCAGGCGACGCTGCTGATGAACCAGCAGAACGCCACCGTCCTCGACGTGCGCGAACAGGCCGAGTTCGATGCCGGCCACATCCTCAATTCGCGCAATATCCCCTTGTCGCAGGTCGAGGCCCGTGCCGGCGAAGTCAAGAAGAACAAGAGCATTCCTGTCATCGTTTATTGCGCCAGCGGCGTTAAGTCTGCAGCGGCCGTGGCGGCTTTGAAGAAAAGCGGCTACGAGCAGGTGTTCAGCCTTGCCGGGGGCATTGCCGCGTGGCGCCAGGCAGGACTTCCGACGGAAAAGTGACCATGGCCAAAGTCGTCATGTACTCGACTGCAGTGTGCCCGTACTGTGTGCGCGCGGAACGCCTGCTGACGTCCAAGGGCGTTGCCGAGATCGAGAAGGTTCGCGTCGACCTCGATCCTGTCAGGCGCCAGGAGATGATGGACAAGACCGGCCGGCGCACCGTGCCGCAAATCTGGATCGGCGAGACACACGTCGGCGGTTGCGACGAACTGTACGCGCTCGACAGGACCGGAAAGCTGGACCCGCTCCTCGACGCGTCCTGAACCGGCCGCGTCGCCGGCAGGGCTGCGCCCGCACAATCGAATATCTGAATGGAGCAACCATGAGCGAAGCGCAACAGCCGGTTTTCAGCATCGAAAAGATCTATGTCAAGGACCTCTCGCTGGAGGTGCCGAATTCGCCTCAGGCGTTCCTGCAGGCCGAGGCGCCGCAGCTGGAAGTGCAGCTTTCCAATGCGTCGCAGAGCATCGACGGGACGTTGTTCGAGACTTCGGTTTCGGTCACCGTCACCGCGAAGGTGGGAGACAAGATTTTGTTTCTCGTCGAGGCCGTTCAGGCGGGCATCTTCCAGATCCGCGGCATTCCGGAGGGTGAGCTGCCGGCGGTACTCGGCATCGTCTGCCCGAATGTGCTGTTTCCCTATGCCCGGGAAACCATATCGGATGTCGTCAACCGCGCCGGGTTCCCGCCGGTGTTGCTCGCGCCGGTGAATTTTGAGGCGATTTATCAGCAGCAGGCCGCGGCGGCGACCCAGCCCGAGGCTGGCCCTCGCATCGAGATTGCGCACTGAGGCACGGCACGATGCGCGCGACGCCCAGGCGGGGTGCGATGCTGAGCGGCGCCACGTTGGCGCAAGCCGGCTCCCGGTGGTTTGTGTCCGCGCCACGGGGCATGTTCACTGCTGTTTTTTTGGCACTCACGGCATCAAGCGCCCCAGGCAGTTCTGCCGCTGATCTTCGTTCCGTCTCCGAGCGCGTCGCGGTGCTCTATGACGCGCCATCGCTGCGCGCGAAGAAAATATATGTGGTTGGTCAGTTTTATCCGGTCGAGATTGTCGTGAACCTGGACAACTGGGTCAAGGTGCGCGATGTCAGTGGTGAATTGACCTGGATGGAAAAGAAATCACTGTCCGAAAAGCGCACGGTGATTGTCACGGTGGCGATGGCCGATGTCAGGCAGGCCGCCGACGAAAAGTCGGTGCTGGTGTTCCAGGCACGCGAGGGCGTGATCCTGGAGTTGTTCGAAATCGGTGCCGCGGGCTGGGTCAGGGTGCAGCACCGCGATGGTCAAGGTGGCTACGTCAACAGCAAGCAGGTCTGGGGCCTTTAGGCCGCGCGACCAGCTCGTGCCGGCCATGCGAAAGCACCGATGAATATCGCCATCCTGGGTGCCGGTGCGTGGGGCACCGCGCTGGCGGTCTCACTGTCCGGCAGTCATCGGATTGCCTTGTGGGCGCGCGAGCCCAACTTGGCGCGAACGCTGGCGGGTGAGCGCCTTAACAGCCGCTACCTGCCGGAAATCGAACTGCCCCCAGGCGTTGTTCCGACAAGCGATTTCACCGAAGCCGTCGCCGGCGCCACGCTGTTGATCGTGGCCACGCCGATGGCCGGCCTGCGCGAGACCTTGCGGCGCGTGAAATCCATCGATGTTCCCGTCCTCTGGGCATGCAAGGGTTTTGAAGCCGACAGCGCGACTCTGCCCCACCAGATGGCGCTGGATGAGCTTGGGGCTGCGCGTGTCTGTGGCGTCTTGTCCGGACCGAGCTTTGCCCTCGAAGTTGCGCGCGGGCAACCGACGGCATTGACGCTGGCTTCGTCAAGCGAAGCGTTTGCCCGGGATACGGCGCGGGCGCTGCACCATGCGCGGCTGCGCGTGTACTACAGCACCGACGTCATCGGGGTCGAGGTCGGCGGCGCGGTGAAAAACGTGATGGCCATCGCCACCGGCATTTGCGACGGGTTGCAATTGGGCCTGAATGCGCGTGCCGCGTTGATCACGCGCGGACTGGCGGAGATCACGCGGCTCGGCATGCGCCTGGGCGGGGTTGCGGAAACCTTCATGGGGCTGGCTGGCGCGGGGGACTTGATATTGACCTGTACCGGCGACCTGTCGCGCAATCGCCGCGTCGGCCTGATGCTGGCCGGCGGCAAGAGCCTGGAGCACATCCTGGTGGCGCTCGGCCACGTTGCCGAAGGCGTGCACTCTGCGCGGGCAGTGCAGCGCCTGGCGCGCGAGTCGGACGTTGACATGCCGATCACCGACAGCGTCTGCGCGGTGCTGTTTGGCGGTGTGAGCGCGCGGGACGCGGTCGGGCAATTGCTGTCCCGGGATCCCAGGAGTGAATCCTGAGCCGATAGACGGTTCGTTAAATACTGACAATTACAGTATAGATTTCGCTTCCTAAGTACATAAGTAATAAATTTACTGACATCATCATTCGCGGCTTCGGAGTGATCCCAGTCCGGTACTAGAGGCCGTTCTTGAAGTCCAGCTGGCGCCAGGCCTCGTAGACCACCACGGCAACGGCGTTGGAGAGATTCAGGCTGCGACTCTCCGCCAGCATGGGCAGGCGCAGTTGTAATTCGCGCGGAAATTCCGCCAGTACGGGTGCGGGTAGTCCGCGCGTCTCGGGGCCGAACACCAGTACGTCGTCCGTGTCGAAGCGGCAGTCGCTATAGCGACGCGCTGCGCGAGTGGTGAGGGCAATCAGGCGCTTTCCACCGAAGTGCTCGCGGCAGGCAGCCCAGTCGGCATGGACCGTCGCATCTTCCATGCCGCCATAATCGAGGCCGGCACGGCGCGCGGCGCGGTCGGAGAGGCGAAATCCCAGCGGGCGTACGAGATGCAACCGGCAGCCGGTATTGGCCGACAAGCGCAGGATGTTGCCCGTGTTGGGCGGTATTTCGGGCTCGTAGAGTACGATGTCGAACATGGTCCGGCGGGAGGGGGTTGGGCATTTCGCCGCGGCGACGATCGCCGCGAGTGACTATGTGCCTGCATATTGTCCCATGCGGGTCCTTGGGTGCACTGCGGTCCTGCGAGATGAATTTGGCTGCCTGCATCAGGCGCGTTATTCACGTGGCCAGGTTCGCGCTACGACCCAGTTCTCCACATGCACGGCACCGGCGCGCTTGAGGGCGCCTGCCAGTGCGTCGAGCGTAGCCCCCGATGTCATCACGTCATCGACGACGGCCACAGATTTGCCTGAGAGCGATGCGCTACAGGCAAAGGCGCCGCGCACATTGGCCCTGCGGCGCGCCAACGGCAATTCGGCCTGGGACGGGGTGTTGCGCAGGCGCTGCGCCGCTTCGGCCGAAAACGCAAGCGCCAGTTGGTGCGCCACGCGCCTGCCGATCTCCACCGACTGGTTGAATCCGCGCAGGGTGAGTCTTTGGCGATGCAGGGGCATGGGAATGACCAAGTCAATCCTGATGCCGGACTCGGCCTTTGATGCCACCGCTGCAGCGAGTTTTCGCGCGAGGAAACCGGCCATCGGAAGTCTGTTGCGGTGTTTCAATGCGAGGATCAGGCGATCTGCCGGGAACTCGTAAAGCAAGGCAGCATGCGTCGCATCGTAGTTTGGCGTTCGCTTGATGCAGCGCCCACAGATTTGTCTGCAGGTGCTGGGCATGGCGCAGCAGGGACAGTGCATGGGGTTGATTCGTTGCAGCGACCGGTCGCAGGAGTCGCATAGCAATGCGTCGACGCTCGGCGCGCCGCACAGGTGGCAGTCCTGCGGCAGTACCCTGTTGGCGATTGCATGCATCACATTGGAGCATTTGTCTAAAATATTAGCGATAGTCATTTGACATCTAAGGGTGAGTACGGGGATCATCGATGCGGCGTGCTTGACAGCCCGGCG
>CAXNGL010000193.1:0-6222 GCA_964201515.1 Burkholderiales bacterium | reverse complement strand
CTATAGACACAGGAACATTTATCAATATGATCATATTATCCGGCCGGCCCGATACCGGCGGGGCAGCGCGTGAATACGCCGCTCGCAGGCGCCGTTGTGGACGAGGCGGTGGACAAGGCCCGGGGCAAAGCCGCGGCTTCGGCGGCCGGCGCGGCAAGCGTCGCGGGGCTGCTGCAGGGCGCGCGCGATGCGCAGGGCGCGCCGGCCAAGGGCGACATTTCACAATTCGCGCGCCTGGCGCGTTTCCTCATGCCGTACCGGCTGCGCCTCGCGCTCGCCATGCTGGCGCTCACGGTGGCGGCGTTGTGCGTGCTGGCGCTCGGGCAGGGGCTGCGGCATGTCATCGATGGTGGCTTCGGCTCGGGCGACCCGGCGTTGCTGAACACGGCGCTGGCCGGCGTGGTGTTCGTGGCGGTGCTGTTGTCGCTGGCCACCTGGGCGCGCTTCTACCTGATGATGTCCACCGGCGAGCGCGTGGTGGCGGACCTCCGCAAGGCGGTGTTCAGCCATGTGCTGGAACTGTCGCCGGCATTCTTCGACACCACGCGCACCGGCGAGATCGTGTCGCGCCTCACCAACGACACCACCCAGTTGCAGAACGTGATCGGCTTCGGCGTGTCGATGTTCCTGCGCAGCGCGCTGATGCTGATCGGGGCCCTGGTGATGCTGTTCATCACCAGCCCCAAGCTCGCCGCCTTCATCGTCATCGGCGTGCCGGCGGTGGTGGTGCCCATCCTCGTGATCGGGCGGCGCGTGCGGCGGCTCTCCCGCGACAACCAGGACCGCGTCGCCGACGTGTCCTCGCACATCGACGAGGCCATCCATGAAATCCGCACCGTGCAGGCTTATGCGCACGAGGACGCCGATCGCCGCGGCTTCGATGCGCGCGTGGAGGCGGCCTATGACTCGGGCGTGCATCGCATCCGCATCAAGGCCTGGCTGATCTCGCTGGTGATGCTGATCGGTTTCTGTGCCGTGGGCGTGATCCTGTGGGTCGGCGGCCACGACGTGCTGGCCGGGCGGCTGACCGCGGGCGAACTCTCGGCCTTCGTGTTCTACGCCGCCGTGGTCGCCACCGGTGCCGGCACGGTGTCCGAAGTGTGGGGCGAGTTGCAGCGCGCGGCGGGCGCCACCGAGCGGCTCATGGAATTGCTGGAAACACGGCCGGACATCATGGCCATGCCCGGTGCGCAGCCCCTGCCGCGGCGCGCGGGTGAGCCTGGCAGGGCTGCCGATGCCGATGCCGATGCCGATGCCGATGCCGATGCCGATGCCGGAGCCGCAGCCGTGGCCTTCGACGGCGTGAGCTTCTGCTACCCGACGCGTCCTGACGTGCCGGCCTTGTCGGCATTTTCGCTGTCGGTGCGGCCAGGCGAGCGCGTGGCGCTGGTGGGCCCGTCGGGCGCCGGCAAGACCACGCTGATGGCGCTGCTGCTGCGCTTCTACGATCCGCAGCAGGGGCGCGTGCTGATCGATGGCATCGACATCGCGCGCTGCGACCCGCGCCAAGTGCGCCGCCAGTTCGCCCTCGTGCCGCAGGACCCGGTGATTTTCGCCGCCAGCGTGACCGACAATGTTCGCTATGGCCGGCCCGAGGCAAGCGATGCCCAGGTGCGCGCCGCCTGCGAGGCGGCGCACGCCATGGACTTCATCGGGCGGCTGCCGCAGGGTTTCGCAACCGACCTGGGCGAGCGCGGCATCAAGCTCTCCGGCGGCCAGCGCCAGCGCCTGTCGATCGCGCGCGCCTTGCTCGCCGACCGGCCCATCCTGCTGCTGGATGAAGCCACCAGTTCACTGGATGCCGAAAGCGAACGCAAGGTGGCCCTTGCCCTCGAAGGCCTGATGCGCGGGCGCACCTCGCTCGTGATCGCACACCGCCTCGCCACCGTGCAGACCGCCGATCGCATCGTGGTGCTCGAGCACGGGCGCCTGCATTCGGCGGGCACGCATGCCGAGCTGATGCGCGAGGGCGGGCTGTATTCGCACCTGGCACGGCTGCAGTTCCTCGATGGCGGGCACGCGCCTGTGCCGTAGTCGAAGGTCTCATGTAGCATGGCAGTGACGCAGTCCGACGCCGGCTGGCGAGCATGCCTGCGCACGAGTGACCGGGGAGAGGGAATGAATCGTCTCGAATCGATCGTGAAGTGGATTGCGGTCACGGCATGCCTGGTGGGCGCATCCGGCACATCGTTTGCCGCCGCGCCGGATGCGGCGGCGCCCGACCATCCCCTGGCGCCATTGACCGCAGCCTATGTGCGCGCAGTCACACCCGGACAGCAGGCGGACACGTACCGCGAATTGCTCGGCGTCGTGCTCGCTCGCGTGCAGCGCAGCTTTGCGCTGGAGGTGGACACGCCCGCCTTCATCGCTGCCGCGCTCAAGGCACTGGAGCCGCTCGCGCCTGGTGCCGGGGAGCCGGTGGCGGTATTCAAGTCGGCTGTCAATGCGGCGCTGGCCGCGCTCGATCCGCATTCGGATTACCTCGACCCTGTCGAACAGGCGGCGCGGCGCAGTACCATCACGGGCAGCTTCGGCGGATTGGGCATGCAGGTGGACATGGCTGACGGGCTGGTGCGCGTGGTCTCGACCATGGAGGACACGCCGGCGGCGCGCGCCGGGCTCAGGAGCGGCGACCTGATCGTGCAATTCAATGAACAGCCGGTGCTGGGCATGACCCTTGCCGATGCCATCTCGCGCATGCGCGGCGATCCCGGCACGCCCATTACCCTGGTCATCCGGCGCCCTGGGCGCGAGGAAGATTTTGCGGTGGCGCTGGTGCGCGCCCTCATTCGCACCCAGGCGGTGCGCTGGCGCATGGAAGGCGATGTGCTGGTGCTGCGCGTGGCGCGCTTTACCAGCCAACTCGCTGCCGAGATCGAAAAGGCGATCGACGGTGCCGGCGCGGTGGGCGCGCCGTGTGCCGTCGTCCTCGACATGCGCGGCAACCCCGGCGGCCTGCTCGACCAGGCGGTGGCCGCCGCTGATATTTTCTTGAGCAAAGGGGAAATCGTGTCGCTGCGCGGGCGCACGCCGGGCAACCGGCGCACCTGGAGGGCCGACGCGGCCGAGCGACTGGCCGGCCTGCCGATGGTGATCCTGATCGACGGTGCTTCGGCATCGGCCGCGGAACTGGTGACCGCGGCGCTGCAGGAGAATGGCCGCGCCACCGTCATGGGACAGCGCAGCTTCGGCAAGGGCAGCGTGCAGACCATGATGTCACTGGGCGCCGACAAAGGCGTGCTGCGCCTCACCACCGCGGTGTATTACGGGCCCTCGGGCCGGACCTTGCAGCGCAACGGGGTCAGCCCGGATATCGAGCTGCTGGCAGCCACGCCTGCGCCGGTTGCGCGCCGGCGCGAAGCCGATCGCGCGCGTGCCCTGCCCGGCAGTGACGGCGCCCCTGCGGCCCCGAAGGCCCGCGTGGAGCAGGCGCGTTGCGCGCCGCCCAAGCCGCTCGACGACCAGGCGCTCGCCTGCGCGCTGGTTTTTCTCAGGGCCGGTGATATCGACGCATTTCTCGCCGAACTGGCTGCGCCGGAATTTGCCGCGCAGCCGTGAGTGCCTGCGGAGTGCCGCCCGTACTGTCGGCGTCGCCGGGTGTCGCACAGGCCGGAGGGTTCGATCAGTGAAGCCTGGCGAGAACGGGCATAATCAATTCTCGCGAGCCGGCATCGACAGGTGGCGAGCAGGTTGTCGATGCGTTACCCGGCGTGGTCGCGACAATTCGAAAACCTTTTTCCCGGATGGAGCGGCATTCATGAAACGTCTTTGCGCACTGTTGCTGGCTTTCTCCACCGCCGTGCTCCTGACCGGGTTGGCCTGGTCGCAGCCCTTCCCGAGCAAGCCCATCCGGCTGATTACCGGCAATCCGCCGGGCACGGTGATCGATGGCAATGTGCGCATGGTGTCTCCCGAGCTGGAGAAACTGTTCGGGCAGCCGGTGCTGATCGAGCATCGCACTGGCGCGAATTCGACCATCGCCGCCCAGGCGGTCAAGAATGCCGCGCCCGACGGCTATACGCTGTTGCTGGGCAGCGGGCCGCAGGCCAGCATCTTGTTGAATGCCAATAATGGCGTCGATGTCGGCCGCGAGATGGTGGCGGTGTCGATGCTGGTCAAGGCGCCGTATGTGCTGTTTGCGCGCGCCAACCAGCCTTTCACCAACATGGCCGAACTCATCGCCTACTCCAAAGCCAATCCGGACAAGCTCAAGTTCGGCGCCGCATCGCAGGTGCAGGAACTGGTGATGGCGGTGATCAAGGCCGCCACCGGCATTACCTCCATCAGCATTCCGTATCGCGGCTCGCCGCCCATCGTCGCCGCGCTGCTGGCCGACGAGGTGGACCTGGCCACGTCATCGGCGCCGCCGTTCCTCGCGCACCTGCAGTCGGGCCGCATGCGAGCCATGATGGTGGCCTCCGACAAGCGCATGCCGCTGCTGGCACAGACACCGACCGGTTATGAGGTGGGCGTGCAGGCCGACCTCGGCCTGTATGTCGGCCTGTGGGCCCCGGGTGGCACGCCCAGCGACATCGTGCGTCGGCTCTCCTCGGCGTTCGCATCCGCGATCAAGGCGCCAGCGGCTTCCGAGCAGCTGCGCAAGAATTTTGGCGCCGAGCCCATCGGCTCGAGCCCGGAAGAACTGGCGCGCATGCTCGAGGCCGACATGAAGGTGTGGGCCGAGGCGGCGCGCGCCACCAATTTCAAACCGCAACCCTAAACACTTTGAGCGCCTGACAGAATTACCGTCAGGCGCCCTGAAGCAGGGGAGTTTGAGGGGATGTATCCCCTCATTTCGTAATCGACTATCACTGAGGTGAAAACCATGAGCAAAGACGAACTGCAAACCCTCGCGGCCGGCAATGTGCTGGGCTGGGTCACCGGACGCGCCAAGGTCACGCGCGCCGAATGGGACGCCGCCGTCGACAAGGCGTGGCCGGCATTCATCGCCGAGATGTCCACCAATGCCGGTTTCAAGGGTGCGACCGTCTGCTGGACCATCGAGACCGGCGAGGTCGCGGTGGCCGGCATCTGGTCCAGCGAGGCAACACGCCTTGCCTACGAGGCGAAGTCGGCCAGCACCGTGCGCGCCATCTTCAATCAATTGATCGAGACGCCCAGGCGTCACAAGCAGGTGATTACCAAGATGCACTGGCACAAGGGGGGCTGAGGTAATAAACGCCGGCTTCGGCCTGTTGCGCGCGTGAGCCGGCGCCGGCATGACCTGCCTTGGCGCGGCGCGGCGCATATTGCGCAATGCGATGGAAGGTGCCTGAGCCGTATGCGAAAGCGCAATCACGCCGAGGAAACGGGGGTGCGGTATCATGGCGCCCGTCCCAGGTCAGCCATAGCAAGGAACCACCATGCAGATCGGCATTCCGGCCGAAACGCGGTCGGGAGAGACCCGCGTTGCAGCAACGCCTGAAACAGTCAAGAAATTGGTGGCAGCAGGCCACGCGGTGCTGGTTCAATCCGGCGCCGGTGTCGCGGCCAGCATGCCCGACAGCGAATACGCTGCCGTCGGGGCGAAGATCGTGGTTTCTGCCGCGGAAGCCTTCGCCGTGGAACTGGTGTTGAAGGTGCGCTCGCCGCAGGATGACGAGTTGCTCCAGTTGAAGTCGGGGCAGGTGCTCGTGGGCATGCTCAATCGCTTCGATGCGGCCGGCCTTGCGGCGTTGGCCGCGCGCGGCGTCACCGCATTCGCGCTGGAGGCCGCGCCGCGCATTTCGCGCGCGCAATCGATGGACGTGCTCTCGTCACAAGCCAACATCGGCGGCTACAAGGCGGTCATCACCGCGGCGGGCCACTACGGCAAGCTGATGCCGATGCTCATGACCGCGGCTGGCACCATCAAGGCGGCGCGCGTGGTCGTGATGGGCGTCGGCGTTGCCGGCCTGCAGGCCATCGCCACCGCCAAGCGCCTCGGCGCCGTGGTGGAGGCCACCGATGTGCGCGCGGAGACCAAGGAGCAGGTCGAATCGCTGGGCGCCAAGTTCATCGACGTGCCGCTCACGGAGGCCGAGAAGGAACTTGCCAAGGGTGCCGGTGGCTACGCCCGCGACATGGGCGACGATTACCGCAAGCGCCAGGCGGCGCTCGTAGCCGAGCGCATCAAGGCGGCCGACATCGTCATCACCACCGCGCTCATCCCGGGACGGCCGGCGCCGCTGCTGGTCACCGAGGACATGGTGAAGAGCATGAAGCCCGGGTCGGTGATCGTCG
>CAXNGL010000192.1:0-6276 GCA_964201515.1 Burkholderiales bacterium | reverse complement strand
GGTGAAGAGGCAAGGGATATTTTCATCATCCAAGATGGCCAGGTAGAGGTCTTCGACCCCGAAACAGGCAGGAGAATCGGCTTATTGGGAAGGGGGCATCTGATTGGTGAGCAAGCACTCTTTCAACTCGGGGTCAGGGTCGCATCTGTTAGAGCCAAAGGGGAGGTACGGTGTCAGCAGCTACCCCTTGATCACGTAAGGAGACTAATTTCTTCCGAGACTATCCCGATCAAAGCCGGGATTGAAGGGCTTTGCCTTGATCGTGTAGTCCCTAAACCCTTAAGCGCGTTCTTGCTTGCCGCTGGCTTGATGCTGGCACTCAATGCTCATGCTTTCACCGGCAGGGTCATAGCAGTAGCCGATGGGGACACGATCACGGTACTGCGCGGCAATACTCAGGTAAAGGTGCGGCTGACCGAGATCGACGCGCCTGAGAAGAAACAAGCCTTCGGTAACCGCTCAACGCAAAGCCTGTCTGACCTGTGCTTCGGTAAAACTGCGGTGCTGGATGAAAAGGGCAAGGATCGCTACGGTAGGACGCTGGCGCGGGTTACCTGCGATGGTGCTGATGCCAATGCCGAACAGGTGAGCCGAGGGTTGGCATGGGCTTATACGCGTTACCTGACCGATCCGCAGATCAGGGTAATTGAGGAGGATGCCAGAACGTCTAGGCGCGGGTTGTGGCAGGATGAAAAGCCAGTGCCGCCGTGGGAATGGCGGAAGGAAAAGCGGTAGATTTTGACTGCCCGCCCTGCTTCAAGCACCGATCTTTGGGCATACAGTTGGGCATACAGAATAATTACTTATTTAATTAGTTCAATAAAAACATATATTTGTAATGACTATTCGGTGGAGCCCTTGGCCACTAATCCTTCAATGACTTACAGAATCGGATTTTGGCAAATGTGCCAGATTCGTGTCTATAAGTTCATCAATGACCTTCGCGCGGTGAGCCAGATGAGCAGGGGAGAGGTGCGCATACCGCCTCACCATCGCCGCCGCTTCCCAACAACCTGGACACGCGGCCGTCGCTCGCCGCAGCGATCCGGCTCGATTCCTGGCTGCGCAGCGAAGCGCAGGCCAATGGCACCGATCGCGTGCCGACGAAGCGCATCTACCAGTGCGGTCCGAACTGCGTCCCGGGACAGCCGCGACCTGCGCGCCGCGCTTGCCATACTCGCCGAGCGTGGGCGCGCCAGGATGGACGAAGACGGGCGCAGGCGGTGTGTGGCAATCAATCCGGCGCTACTGGATGACCGGGAGTGACTTTCGGCTGTTGCTACTGTGGCGTTATACCGATGCGGCCTGCAGGCGGATCGTGTCCCGTGGTGCTGCCGCTTTTCCATGGTTGCGGATGGTGATGTCGACGTCGCAGCCGAGCCGCGTCAGCAGACGCATCATGCGCTCGACCGACACGTCGCGGAATTGACCATTGAGAAGCCGCGAAACGTCCGGCTGACTGAGGCCCATGCGTTTGGCCGCCGCGACCTGCGTCAGCTCTTGCGCGGTGATGACCGCTTGAATCCGAGTCACCAATTCCGCTTTGGGGAGATGGGTTTCGGCATCGGGGAATCCGACATCGGCAAAAACGTTCTTGGTGCCGCGCCTGATGCGGGTATCCGGATCTTTTTTCATGATGCTCTTCCTTTTTCAAGCTGCGCCTTGTAATCGGCCTCGGTTGCCTTGAGCCGCCGCTGGATCAAATCCATGCATGATTCCGAAGGCTACAAAGAGCGTCCGCGGAAGCGGGAACATCTATCGGGACTTTGACGTGCCGGATGCCGACGTTCGCCATTTGAAGGCGGCCCTGGTGGCAAAGATCATCAAGACGCTCGACAAGAAGGGCCTCAACATAAGAAAGGCGCAGAGTCTCACGGGGATCGATGCCGGATATTTCTCGCGCGTCCTTGAAGCCGATTTCCGCCGCATCAGCATCGAGCGCCTCATGGCGATGCTCAATGGCCTCGGCTTGCGCCTGGAGGTGGCTGTAAAGGCTAACCCCGTTGCAATGTATGTGGATCTTTGTAGACCTCTTTTCCTACACTTTTAACGATACACCTTGCTTCGATGGCCAATTCGGATCACGTACACAACCAGATCGCGGTCCACCAAGTCGCACACGATGCGATAGTCTCCAACGCGGTAGCGCCATGCATGCTCATCGCCGCGCAAAGCCTTCCCTGAATCGCGAGGCTTGCCCTGCGCAATGTCATTCAGGAAATTGATGATCCGGCGCTGTGCGGGCGGATCGAGCTTGGATAGCTGCTTTTCGGCAGCAGCGGTGAATCTAACTGCCCAGACCAAGGCGCTGCTTTACCTGATCGAGCGTGTAAGTGCGTCCCCGGCGTTTCCGCGAGTCCAACACGGCCTGATAGTCGGCTGCATCCTGCAGGTATTGCGCCACCGCCGCGCGCACGAGGGTAGCTTTGGACTTGCGAGCACGTTTGGCGTGTTCGTCAAGGGCAGATTCCAGTTCAGGGGTGAGTTTTACTTCTAGCATCTCAGCACAGGATCAGTTGTGGGGCCGGTAGAAGTGTACCACCCGCACCTTGCTCGAATGAGCGCTTACAAGGGGCATAAAGTTGAACCGCTTCCACTGTGCCAAATTTGTGCCTCGTAGCTCTTAAAAACACCTTGAATTTGAAGGTCGGGAGTTCGATCCTCCTCGTCACCAGTGCATCCCAGGCGAAATTATCCGAGTTTGCTTGGTCAGCCGACCGGCGCGCCGGAAACCGGCCCGATTTTGCGATCAACAGAGGTGATCAACAGAGGTGTTGACTGGCGGCATTTGTCTGCCTAGACTGCGATGACAATGCGGCGATCGCACCTGCGGGTGCAATGAAGAGCGCTGCGTTTTTCGCATCGTTGCCGAATCGATATGAGGAGATCCAGTCATGGAAAGCAGCGATGACAAGTCCGCCAATGGGCCCGCCGAGGTGTTCGGGAATTGGCTGCTCAGGTTCGGCAAGGTGGCCGAGCAGTGTGACGCCGAAGGCATGGGACAGTTATTCGCCCCGGACAGCTTCTGGAAGGACATCCTTTCCTTCACCTGGGAGCACCGGACATTTTTCGGGCCCGGGGAAGTCCGCGATGCCTTCGACGAATCCGCCAGGCGTGTCCAGCCTCGCAACGTCCGCATCGCCGAGGGGCGTTCGGCCCCGCGCCTGGTCCGGCGCATGGGCAACAGCGTCGTCGAAGGCTATTTCCAGTTCGACACCGCGATCGGCCATGGCGTCGGCTTCGCCCGCCTGTTGCACGATGCGGCCGATCCGCTGAATTCGAGGGTCTGGACCCTGCTGACCACCCTGCACGAAATCCGCGGTTTCGAGGAGAAGGTGGGCAAGAATCGGCCCACGGGCGATGAGTTTTCGCAGATCGTGTCCCCAGCCAACTGGATGCAGGTGCGCGACAAGGAACGTCGCTATGAGGACCGCGATCCGCAGGTGCTGATTGTCGGCGCCGGGCAGGGCGGGTTGATGCTTGCCGCGAGATTGCGCCAGATGGGCGTGGATGCGCTGGTGATCGACAAGACCGCGCGGGTCGGTGATGTGTGGCGCGACCGTTACAACAACCTGACGTTGCACAACGAGCTCATCGCCAATCATTTCCCGTACCTGCCGTTCCCCGAAACCTGGCCGTGCTGGGTACCCAAGGACATGCTGGCCGGCTGGCTTGAGGCCTATGCCGAGTTCATGGAACTCAATGTCTGGACGTCGACGCAAATCAAGCACGCGAAATTCGACGAGGCGGCAATGGAGTGGCAGATTGCGTTGCGCCGGCCGGACGGGGCCGATCGCGTGATGCGCTGCAAGCATGTGGTCATGGCAACTGGGGTGTCAGGCGGGGCGCCAAGAAGGCCGCGCCTTCCCGGGCTGGCGGAATTTTCAGGGGCGGTATTGCAGTCGTGCGAGTTCAAGACCGGTACCGAGTGGGCCGGCAAGCGCGCCATCGTGATCGGCACCGGTAACAGCGGCCACGACGTGGCCCAGGACCTGTACGTGAGCGGCGCCGCCGTCACCCTCATGCAGCGCGGCCCGACCTGTGTGGTGAGCCTCGATCCCAGCGCGCGGATAAGCTATTCGATCTACGGCGAGGGACTGCCGGTGGAGGATGTCGACCTCATGGCGGCATCCATTCCGTACCCGGTTCTCGAGAAGACCTACAAATGGGTCACCAAGCGCACCCAGGCGCATGACAAGGAGCTGTTGGACAAGCTGCATTCAGTCGGCTTCCAGACCCATGATGGCGAGGATGAGACGGGGTTCCAGATGATGTACCTGCGGGGCGCCGGGGGGTATTACATCGATGTCGGATGTTGCGAGCTGATCATCGAGAAAAAGGTCGACCTCATCCAATTCGAAGACATCGACTGCTTCGTTGCCAATGGGCTGCGCATGCAGGACGGGCGAGTGATTCCTGCCGACCTGGTGGTAATGGCCACCGGTTTTGAGGGGATGCAGGCCGGCGTGCGACTGGCTCTCGGCGATGCGGTGGCCGACAGGATCGGGCCGGTATGGGGCTTCGATGAGGACTTCGTCATGCGCAACATGTGGCGTCGCACCGCCCAGGATGGGTTATGGCTGATGGGCGGGGCCATTGTCGAGGCGCGCACCTTCTCGCGTTACATGGCGCTGGAAATCGTCGCCTCACTGCAGGGTTTGCACGCGGACCGCGGCCAGATGCCGCTTGTCAGTCGCAAGCATCGCCGGAATTCCCAAGTGGTGAGCGCCTAGGTCGGCATTCGATCCGCGGGGCGCGCCGCTCCGCTCCGCGGATCCGCTCGATTCAAGTGGCTAGCGGGCGGCGACGCGCCTCTCGATGAAAGCTTTCAGCGCGGGCAGGCCTTCTGCGGCAAAGAAACGATGCCCTTCGCCGGTCAGGTGCCAGCGATCGCCGATGTACAGCGCGGTCCTTTGGACGCTTGTCAGTCTCGACAGGGACTCGAAGGCATCGGCCTCGCCGATGCCGCTTTGCGCGAGGAATTCGCGAAATCTGGCAGTAGGAAGTCCTTGCTTCGACTCTGCCTGGTCCAGTGTCGGCAGGTGAAACACCAGCAGGCCGGCGCCCGCCTGGTCCGTCTCCGACTTGAGCTTCAGGATCAACTGCCGCGTCAGTTGCCAGGCTTGCGAGTCCCATGCCAGTGCCGGATCGTTGATTTCGGTAGCGGCGCCCCTCGCGGCGCCCGCGGCTGGCGGCGCGGCGGGCAGTGCGCGCTTGAAGGCGAGCACGGTTTCGATCTTTTCTTTCAGCGTATCGAGGAATTGATAGGCGGCGGAATTGTTCCACAACCAGCGAATCAGCTTGCGATGCGCGACGCGCACGCTCATCAACGAGGAAGGCACCGAATACTCATCCTTGAGCGGATTGGCGCGCCCGCGGTCGCGCGATGCCAGGTTGCCCCAGATGTCGTTGCCCCAATAGAACGCCAGCACCACGACATCCGGCTGGAAGCGTCGCGCGCGCAGGTGGAACATCTGCAGTTGTTCCCAGGTGCCGGTACCGTCGATTGCGAAGTTCATGACCTCGACCGGCCGGCCGAATCGTTTGGCCAATGCGGTTTCCCAGAGCGATTTGTATTTTTCCGGGTTCGGCGTGTACAGGGAGGCGGCCACCGAATCCCCGAGCAGGGCGATGCGGATGGTATTGCCGGGTTTGGGCAGTGCGTATTCGCGATCGGCCATGCCCTGGCTGTTGATGTTTACCAGCAGCGTGCTCTCATACATGTTGTCGAGCCGCTCGGCAATGTTCGGGCAATAGACATTGCCCATGATGGCGTCGAGGCACAGGATGCGGGCTTCGTGCCGCGGGTGATCGATGACACGCAGTGCGCCTTCGATCAGCGCCAGCGCCACGAGGATCGAACAGGCAACCAGCAGGGTGGGTATGGCAATGCGTCGCAAAAGGCCCATCCTGCGGCTCCGATCATTGAGGTTCGCTCAAGCGCGATTGGGCATCGGGGCATTCCCCCAATAATCCACCGCTCAGGGGCCGTTTCGGCATTGTTGAATCGGCCTCTTATAATAGCAGTCGTCATTGCGTCGATGACCATGCATGGACATCGACGCGCACGGTGTCTGCCGGCTCTGCAACCTGATGGAACAATCATGATCGAGAACACCGAGCGCAGCGAAGCGATTGAAGGTTCATCCGATCGCGTGTTTGGCCTGGTATTCGCCGGGGTGTTCAGCGTTGTGGCGCTTTGGCCGCTGGTCCAGGGCGAGGCGATCCGCCTGTGGGCCATGCTGGTGGCAGTGGCATTCCTGGTGCTGGCCATCG
>CAXNGL010000191.1:0-6300 GCA_964201515.1 Burkholderiales bacterium | reverse complement strand
ACAAGATGCTCGACATGGCCAAGGTCACCGCCAACGACTACGTCATTGACCTGGGATCAGGGGACGGCCGCACCGTCATCACCGCCGCCAAGCGCGGCGCGCGTGCTCATGGCATCGAATACAACCCGGATATGGTTGAACTGTCCAAGAAAAACGCCGAAAAGGAAGGCGTGGCCGGTCGCGCGACGTTTGCCAAGGCCGACATATTCGAGAGCGATTATTCCCAGGCAACCGTGATTACCCTGTTCCTGCTGCCGCAACTCAACCTGAAGCTGCGCCCGCAGATCCTTGCGCTCAAGCCCGGCACCCGGGTGGTGTCCAACTCCTTCACCATGGCTGAATGGCAGGATGACGAAACCTTCACCCTGGACGCGCGCGACAATTGCAACTACTGGTGCGTCGCGCACTACTGGATTGTGCCGGCCAAGGCCGAGGGCACCTGGCGCACCTCGTTCGGCGAACTCACGCTGAAGCAGACCTTCCAGATGCTGGAAGGCAGCGTGCGCGGATCCTCGGGCAGCACCAAGGTGACCGGCCGCCTGCGCGGCGACCAGATCACCCTGACCGCAGGCACGACAACCTATACCGGCAAGGTCAATGGCAACGCCATGGAAGGCATGTCAGGCAACGTAGGCTGGAGCGGCAACAAGCTGAAATGACCGCTTGCCGGGGAGCTGCGCGTCCTGCCTGCACGGCTCTCCCGCAAAAGCGCGACCCGGGGCATTACCCGTTGCGTCTCCCGGAGTTTGCGTCCGCTTCAAGATAAGGCGACACATCCACCATGCCCATGTATTGGGCGATTGCGAGATGAAGATTGCAACCGGTTCTTGGGCCAGGTTCTTGAATCAACTCCCGCTCAGGGCATTGAGCGCCGGCAGCAAGGTTTGCAACTCCTTGCCCCCGTTATGCATGACCGAGGTTAGCGCCGCGCCATCGATGAACAAATAGGGGCCGACGCGCTTTTCCAGCTGCGCGATGAATTCAGGGTCCGTCGCCGCCTTCTGGTAGGCCTCGCGCAGGATCGCCAGGCGGTCGCGCGGGGTCTGGGCGCGCACCACGTGGCCGCGCTGCACCTCGTGAAACAGCGGCACCCCCAGTTGCTGCTGCGCGGTCGGGATGCTGGCCGTGGCATATGGCCCCGCCGCCTTCTCCGACAGCACGCCGAGGATCTTCATCTTGCCGCCCTTCATCAGTTCGACGAAGCGCTGCTCGCTGCCGCCGATGAGCGCGACATCGATCTGCCCCGCAAGAATCGCCGTCGTAACGTCGGCCGTGCCCTTGTAGGGCACCCACAAGGCGTCGAACTTGAGCGTCTGGCGCATTCCCGCATAGGCAATGCCGCCGGTCCCGTACGGGCCGATGCCGCCGATGCTGAACTTCTTCGGATGGGTGCGCAGGTCATTGACGAGTTGCTTGAGGTCCGTCCAAGGTCGGTCCAGCGGCACTGCGACGATGGTCTGCCCTGGCGCGGCCGCGCCCAGCCCCACCCAGTCCTCGACCGTTGCGGTGGTTTTTCCGGTGATGGCGTTGAGTTCATTGGACGGGGTCGACCACAGTACAAGAGTGTAACCGTCGGCCGGCCGCGTGAATGCGGCGTTGGCCCCGACGATGCCGCCTGCGCCTGGCGTATTCTGGACGACGATCGGCGTGCCGCCCAACTGCCTGGTGAGAAAGGGCTGGATGACGCGCGAGTAGACGTCCCCCCCGCCACCCGCCTCATACGGCACGACGATGGTGATGGGTTTGCTCGGGAACTTTTCCAGATCTGCGCTGAACGCGCCTTGCGCCAATGCGAGCGCGGCAATGGCCAGCCCGGACACATCCCTGATGCGATTCAATCGTTTCATGTCAGTTGCTCCACGGAAGTCGGAAGTTGTTGCCGCCCCGGAAAATTCCAGGCCATTCCAGAAATATCGAGATGACCCGTAATGCAGCAGGATTCAAGGGGGGACTCAGTGACGACACTGCCCCCTCGATTGTGGACTCGACTCCTAGCCGCCGCGCTGCTTCTTTTTCTTCAGTGCCGCCTTGCCTTCGGCGGAGGCCAGCACGTTGTCAAGCACCTTGAAACCGGTGGTTCCATAGACCCCGATACCACCGACGATCAATACCTGCCCCATCCCTTCCAGCAGCTCGTCCACCGTGAGCCCGCGCCGCAATGCAGCACGCCCGTGGTTCTCCGCCCCCGGCGCATTGCCATACACGCAGTCGAGCAGGGTGAAGATCAGGTGCTTGTACTTGCGCGGCATCGCGCCTTCGGGCGGCTCACGCATCACCCACTGGCGAATGTCCATGTACCCGGCAAAAACTTCCGGCATGTTCGAGCTGAGGGTCTGCATCTGCACCGGCAAATGGCCCATCGTCTCCTCGAAATGCTTGATGCCCACATCTACGCGCTTCTTGATTGCCGGATCCAGCTTTTTCGGTTTTGCCACGAGACCTCCTCCTGGTTGATTAAGCAAGACGTTGTGTTCGCATTACGTGTCCAGCGCCGATGGTCGCGGCCACAGGCCCCTCGAGCAGCACATACTAGCGGGCATCCACCTCCGCGGGAACTAGCGCGCTGGCCGTGCCCACCACCACCTTTTCACGCAACTCGTTCTCTACCCACACGTCAAACACGTAACGCACCGCATCGCCCTCGCGCTGCTTTTCGCGCAGCACGCCCTTGGCCGTGACGAAATTGCGCGCATACACCGACTTGATCATCTTCAGCGAGGTCTTGCCGCCAACGACCCACCCCGTCCCGAAGCAGGTCATCATGGCACGCGTCACCAGCGCAAAGAAAGTCGGCGCCGACCCCACCGGCTCGCTCAAGCCCTCGGCCCTCGCCGCCTCGGCATCGGAATGAATGTTCTTGTGCGGCCAGGTACCTTCACCATAGAGCAGCGGATGCCGCTCCTCGAACTGCCGCAAGCTCATCTGCCTGGAGACGGGCGGCAATTCCCAGCCCACATTGACGCCACGCTGGAAGATCATGCCGTGCGGCCCTCATCGGCAAGACGCCCGCCCGCGCCACTGTCGATGCCGCTTCCATCCTTGGGCACGTCGCGCGTCAGGTAGTCGAGCGCATGCGCCCGGCGCGTATGGAATACCTTGTTGCCCTGCGGGTCGTAACAGGTGGCTTCATACTGCACGAATTCACGCTCGCGCTTGATCCACTTGTCGCAGATGCGCCCGCGTATGGTGTATTTCACATTCGGCTTGAGCGGAGCGAAGTTCTCGGCCTCATGCCAGTAGAACAGGCCGCGCACGTTATAGCGGCGCGAGAACAGCATGCGCACGGGCGGATAGCCGATCAGTACCGGAGCGATGATCCCGCCGTACGGCGACTCCACCGCATACCACTCGTGGAAGTCATCGTCCGAATCGCAGATGCGCGCAATCGCGGCCTCATCGAAACTCCATTCGATGCTGCCCAGGTCCTCGCCGATCGCAATGTCTTCATACCGGGTGCGTTCTCCTCCGGCATCGCGCGCCACGCGCTTGCGAGCTGTCATGCGGGTTCCTTTTGTGACGCCACACCCCTTTGTTGCGGCCCCGGCAAGCATAGTTCAATTCTAATCCGGGGCGAATCCGCCCTTGTAGTCGCGCTTGAGCGCCGGGTCTTGCGACTCCTTGCGCAGGAAGCAATTGCCCACCACCAGGATGTCTATTTCGCTGCCCATGAAGCAGCGGAACGCATCCTCGGGCAGGCACACGATGGGCTCGCCGCGCACATTGAAACTGGTGTTCACCAGCACCGGGCAGCCGGTTTGCCGCTTGAACTCCGACAACAGCCGGTGATAGCGCGGGTTGGTGTCGCTGTGCACGGTCTGGATGCGCGCCGAGTAATCGATATGGGTGACCGCTGGAATCTGCGAGCGCGGCACGTTGAGCTTTTCGATGCCGAACAGCTGTTGCTGAGCGGCGGTCATGGCGAGGCGACGCGACGGCGTCACGCCGGCCACCAGCAGCATGTAAGGGCTGTCGGTATCGAGCTCGAACCAATCGGCGACATCCTCGCGCAGGACTGAAGGGGCGAACGGTCGGAACGATTCGCGGTACTTGACCTTGAGATTGAGGACCGACTGCATCGCCGGCGACCGGGGATCGCCCAGGATGGAGCGTCCCCCCAGTGCGCGCGGGCCAAATTCCATGCGCCCCTGAAACCAGCCGAGCGCGCATCCTTGCGCAAGCTTGAGCGAGGCAGACAAAAACAGGTCGTCGTCGTCCATCACCTCGAACACCGCACCGGCAGCCGCCAGCCGGGACTCGATGTCCTTTTGCCCGAACGACGGCCCCAGGAAGCTGCCCTGCATCCGGTCACGCCCATCGGAGGGCGCGCGCGGTTTTCCGAGATAGCCGTGGTAGGCATTGAGCGCCGCGCCAAGGGCGCCCCCGGCGTCGCCCGCGGCCGGCTGGATCCAGATATTGTCGAACGCCCCGTCGCGCAGCACCTTGCCGTTGGCCACGCAATTGAGCGCCACTCCGCCGGCCAGGCACAGGTTCTTCAACCCTGTTTGCACTGCCGCCGAACGTGCCAGCCTGAGCATCACTTCCTCGGTCACCGCCTGCACCGACGCAGCGAGGTCCATGTGGCGCTGGGTCAGCAATGCCTCGGGCTTGCGCGCCGGACCGCCGAACAGCGCGGCGAACCGGTCGTTGGTCATGGTCAGGCCGGTGCAGTAATCGAAGTACGCCTGATCCAGGCGGAACGACCCGTCATCCTTGATGTCGATGAGGTGCTGGCGAATCTGGTTCACGTATCGGGGCTCGCCGTAGGGAGCAAGCCCCATGAGCTTGTATTCCCCGGAGTTCACCTTGAACCCGGTATAATACGTGAAGGCCGAGTAAAGCAGCCCCAACGAATGCGGGAAATGCATTTCCTGATGGATGCTCAGGTCCCGGCCCGATCCGATCGCCAATGACGAGGTGGCCCACTCGCCGACGCCGTCGAGCGTCAGCACGGCGGCCTCATCGAACGGCGAAGGATAGAAAGCGCTGGCGGCGTGGCTGAGATGGTGCTCACCGAACACCAGACGCTCCTCCCACAACACCGCTTTGGACAAACCCTTCAGCCGCCGCACCAGCAAATCCTTGAGGAAGAGCTTTTCGCGCAGCCACACCGGCAGCGCCATGCGAAAGGACGTGAATCCGCGCGGCGCGAAGGCGACGTAGGTCTCCATCAGGCGCTCGAACTTCAGGAACGGTTTGTCGTAGAAAGCCACGCAGTCGACCTGCTCCGCAGTCACGCCCGCCGCATCAAGGCAGTACTGCAGGGCATTGAGCGGAAATTGCGGGTCATGCTTCTTGCGAGTGAAGCGTTCTTCCTGTGCCGCCGCCACAATGTCGCCGTCACGCAGCAGCACCGCCGCGCTGTCGTGATAGAAAGCGGAAATGCCGATGACGATCATGCGCGGAGGCACCCGTGCCCAAAGGGACGACGTCCCTTAACGTGGGAGCGACACCTCCCATCGCCTCTGGCGTGGCATGACGAACAAGGCTCCCCGTGTTCGTTCATGCTCAGAACAAGGTGTAGATAAAGGGAGCGACGGCCGAGCCTTGGGCGAGAACGATCAAGCCGCCCAGAATCACCATGATGATCAGGATGGGCGCGAGCCAGAACTTCTTGCGCACCCGCAAAAACTTCCAGAATTCCTTCAGGAATGACATTGAAATCCTCTCCGAGACGCGATCACCACAGGCGCGAGTCCACGCATCAAGATTTCCGGGGCGCTCAAAACTGGTCGTTCATGGTTTTCGGATTGGGACCCGGCGGCTCCCGCTTGATCCAGTAGCTGGGCAGTTCGCGCTCAAAACGCAGGCGCAGGGGGTCTTTGCCCAACGCTCGCATGATCAGCCCGGTGGGAACAACAGTCAGGTAATAGACAATGCCGATCGCCACCGGGCTTACCACCCGACCCATGAGCAGGCCCAGGCGCATCCACAGCCGGTTCAGCTGCGACAGCGAGCGCGGAATGGCGATGGCCAGCACCAGGAATGCCACTGCCACCAGCATGGCCCACAGGCGGATCGCCTCGCCCTGGACCAGCGGCCACACGGCGAGCACGCAGAACACACCGGCGAAAACCAGGCCAAACACGCGATCGGATGAGCCCTCAATCGCTTCGCTACGCTCGGTGTTCTCGATCATGATTGTTCCATCAGTGTGCAGAGCGGGCGGATGCACTGGGCACCGACATCCTTGCATCGTCATCGACGCAATGCCGGCTGCTATTATAAGAGGCCGATTCAACATTGCCGAAACGGCCCCTGAGCGGTGGATTATGGGGAATGTGCACCCCATGTCGAATGGCG
>CAXNGL010000190.1:0-6403 GCA_964201515.1 Burkholderiales bacterium | reverse complement strand
CGCCAGGCTCACGCCGGCAAAGCGCAGCGTGCCGCGCCGGCGCGGCGTGACGCGCACGTTCACCGCCACCTCGCCACCGGCCGGCAACGCGGGCAGGTCGCGTGACTCCACGGTGCCGTTGCGCCGCTCGGCCAGCAGCCAGGTCCAGGCGTAAAAGCCCATGAATTCATCGATCCGGTTGCGTTTGACGCCCGGCTCCCTGGCCCGCGAGAGTTCGGCGCGGGTCGGCCAGGCAAAGGCCAGATCCTCGTACAGGGTCAGCCCGCGCTCGGTGCCGCCCGAGCGACCACCGGAGGCGTTGCCGGCCTTTCGCACCCGCACGCGGTACTCCAGCGGCTGGCCCGCCGTGGCAAAGCGTGGCAACTCGCGCGTCACGCCGAAACGCCCGCGATAGGTCATCGAGGTCACTGACAGGAACGCCACCGACAGCACCAGCAGCGACGCGAGGAACGCGAAGCCCTGGTAGGCAGTGCTCCGCTCGGTGTCGATGCCGAACAGCGTGAACGCCAGCGTCGCCGTCACCACCACGCGCCCGACGCCGGTGAGGCGCCGCTCGGACCAATGCGTGAAGCGCGACAGGCGCCGGTACGAATAGTAGAAAAGCCAGCGCGTGGCGCCGCGCAACATCATCAGCGGATCCTGGAAGCGCACCGGTGGCCTCGCACGCGCGTGCGCCTACGCCGGCACCGGCAGCGTCTCCAGCAACTCCTCGACCAGCTTGCGGCCGGTGGTGCCGGAGAACTTGGCCTGCGGTTCGATCACCAGGCGATGCGCGATCACCGCCACCGCCATCTCGCGCACATGTTCCGGATGCACGAACCCGGCGCCATCGAAGAGCGCCAGCGCCTGCGCCGTGCGCGTCAGGGCGATGGAGGCGCGCGGACCGGCGCCCAGCGACACGCCGGTGGCCGAGCGCGTGGCGCGCACCAGCGCGATGGCATAGGCGCGCACCTCGGCGCTGATGCGCACCTCGCCCACCGCGGCGCGCAGCGCGCCGATATCCGCAGGCGCAACGCACGCCGCCAGCGCCGCCAGCGGGTGCGAGCGCTCCTGCGAGGCCACCACTTCGGCCTCGGTGTCGGCATCCACATAACCGAGCGCCAGGCAGGCGGCGAAGCGGTCCATCTGCGCCTCGGGCAAGGGATAGGTGCCGCGGAACTCCACCGGGTTCTGCGTGGCGATGACGAAGAAATCGTCCAGCTTCCAGGTCTTGCCTTCGATCGACACCTGGCCCTCGGCCATCACCTCCAGGAGCGCCGACTGGGTGCGCGGCGAGGCGCGGTTGATCTCGTCCGCCAGCAGCACGTTGGTGAAGATGGGCCCCTGGTGGAAAACGAAGCTCTGGTCGCGCGGGTTGTACACCGACACCCCGAGGATGTCCGAGGGCAACAGGTCGGGCGTGAACTGCACGCGATGAAACTTCTCGCCCGTGGACACGGCCAGCGCCTTGGCCAGCGTGGTCTTGCCGGTGCCCGGCAGGTCTTCGAGCAGCACATGGCCGCCTGCGGCATACGCCGCGAGCAGCCGCCGCAATACGCCGTCCGAGCCGCGGATGACGCGCGCGATGTTGGCGTGGATGGCATGCAAGGTGTCGGCGGGCGAACTCACGTGGCGGACTCCGGTAAGACGGAGGATATGCGGCAGCGTTAATATTACCGTGTCACCGGGATGCTGCGGCGTGGAACTGCCAATACTGCCAACTAATGAGAAGAATATTTGCCTCTACTAGCCTGAGGGACTTATTCCTGACAAGGCATTCCTTCTTTTATTACCACCGCACCACGGGCTGTTCTTGTTGCGCAGGTGTTGTCGCCTCAGGTGCGGTACGAGGTGCCGCGCTCGCGCTCGAGCTTGCGGATCAGGGCCGGCCACTCGAGGATACCGCACTCGGCAGCGCCACCCTTGCTGTACACCTGCCGCCCCACCTCCACCGAACGCGCGATGATGTCATGCGCCGGCCGCACCAGCTTCGAGCGCCCCGATTGCCCGGAAATCTGGAAGCGGCAGGCGCTCTCCAGCTTGTACATCCACACGAAGGCCTCGGCCACCGTGGCACCTGCGGTCATGCCGCCGTGGTTGCGCATGACGACGCAACGACCATGCTCACCGATGTTCGCCAGCAGGCGCACCTGCTCATCGGACTTCATGCCGATGGCCGGGCCTTCGAAGTCGTGATACGAAAGAAATCCCAGTATGGTCAGCGCCTTTTGCGTCAGCGGCAAGAGGCCGTCCTCCTGCATGCCGATGGCGTTAATCGCCTCGGTGTGGGTGTGGATGAGGCAGGCGAAGTCGGGCCGCGCCTTGTGCACGGCGCCGTGGATCTTGAAGCCGGAAATATTGATGGCCTCGGTGGAGCCCGAGAGCACGTTGCCCTCATGGTCCACCTTCATGAGGGAGGAGGCCGTCATCTCTTCGTAAAACACGCCAAAGGGATTGAGCAGGTACTGGTTCTCGGCGCCCGGCACGATCATGGAGAAATGCGTCCCCGCCATGTCGCTCATGCCGTAGATGTCGGCCAGCTGGTAGGCAGCCGCGAGTTCACAGCGCGCCTGCCATTCGGCCGCACGCATGCCCGCCGGCGGGTT
This sequence comes from Burkholderiales bacterium, assembly GCA_964201515.1. Taxonomy (GTDB): domain Bacteria; phylum Pseudomonadota; class Gammaproteobacteria; order Burkholderiales; family SG8-39; genus CAIYPG01. Next base: position 3,818 of record CAXNGL010000190.1, on the reverse strand, counting down.
GTCGAACACCGGTTGCTTCAATTGGACTGACATGTCTCCTCCCTATAAATAGAGCGATGCTCGATTCAGATCAATCGAACCTTGTCGAAAAACGCCTTGCGCCAGCGCGACACCTTCACATCGGCGAACAAACCCGCCTTGTGGAACGGGTCAGCCTTGAAAAAACGCTCGGCTTCGGCGCGGTCGTCGGTGTCGACGATGTACATGCTGGCGTTGCCGCCCGTGCCGTCGTCCTCGATGAGCGCGCCGGCGGCCAGCAGCATGTGCTTGTTGGCGTCGAGATAATCCACATGCACGGCGCGCGTATCGGCGCGCAACTTGGCGGAGTCGGGCTTGTCGGTCATCAGGATGACATAGGGCATGGCGGGCTTCCTTGGTCTTTTGCGACTTTACTGTTGACGGAGTTGGCGAAGAATGTCGGCTGTCGTTGCGTCGGCTGTCGTTGCGCTTTGTCGGCTTCGTGAATGGCACTTACTTAAGCGCCGGAATCCAGGACAAAGAATAAACCGACTCTGCTTTATTCAGAAACCGCGCTTCTATACGGATGGTGTTTATCCGCATAGAAGCGCGGTTGGCCCGCGGCAGCGCTGCCAAAACCTGCATTCACGAAAAATCCGTTCGCGCGGATGATAAAACCATCCGCATCATTTCGACAGGGTGAATCCCGCGTACCCCTTGCTGGCGATCTCGTCGCAGCGCTTGCGATACGCCGGCACGCCGGCGTCATAGGGCATGTAGACACGGATCTTGCCCGGCACGTTGGCGCCGAGGTACCAGGAGTTGCAACTGTCGCTGACGTTGATCCTGCCCTTCACAATGGCCGCCGTTTCGGCGACCCAGGCCTCCTGCACGTCGAGGTTGGCCTCCATCGAGCGCAGGCCCTTGTCGCGCAGGTAAGCGAGGCAATCGCCGATCCAGCGCACATGCTGCTCGATGGAGACGATCATGTTGCTGTGGACCGACGGGCTGCCCGGCCCCGTGATGGTGAACAGGTTCGGAAATCCGTGCGACTGCAGCCCGAGATACGTTCGCGGACCCTGGGACTGCCACAGGTCGCGCAGGCGCTGCCCCCCGCGCCCGGTGATGTCGATGCGGTTGAGCGTGCCGGTCATGGCATCGAAGCCGGTGGCGAACACGATGACGTCGAAATCGAAGCTGCGTGCCCCTGTTTCGATACCGCCCGCGGCAATGCGTTTGATCGGATCCTTGCGCAAATCAACCAGCGTGACATTGTCGCGATTGAAGGTATCGAAATAGCCGGTATCCAGGATCTGGCGCTTGCAGCCCAGGGGATAGTGCGGAATGAGCGCCTCGGCCGTCTCCGGGTCCTTGATGGCGCTCCGGACCAGCTCGCCGTACAGCTCCCTGGCCGCGTCGTTGGCCTTCATGTCCACCATCACGTCGGCCCAGGCGGCAGGTGCGGCCCAGCCTTCTTCCTTCAGGCGCCTGAGGCGTTCTGCCTTGGGCGTCTCGAGGATCTTCTGCGACGAAGGGGATTCGAGCGACACCGCCCCGAAGCGCAGCGCGCCGGCGGGCGAAGCAAGCTGCCGGGCTCGGATATTCGCGTAGTCGGCCTTCAGTTCATCCAGCTCGCCAGGCGCGAGCATGCGGTTGTTGGCCGGGCGCGTATAGGCCGCCGAGCGCTGGAACACCGTGAGATGAGCGGCCTGCTTCGCTACGACCGGAATCGTCTGCACGCCGGAAGAACCCGTGCCCACCACCGCCACGCGCTTGCCGGTGAAATCGAAGCCGCCCTTCGGGAAGCGGTTGGTATGCAACGCCACGCCCTTGAAATCCTTCAGCCCGGCAATGGCCGGCTCCAGCGGCGCCGACAGGCAGCCCACGGCCGTGACGACGAATGACGCAATCCAGCGATCGCCGCGGTCGGTCTCGACCAGCCAGGTCGCGCTGGCCTCGTCGTAAGTCGACGCCGTGACGCGGGTCTCGAACTTGATGTGACGGCGAAGGTCGAGCCGGTCGGCGACGAAGTTGACGTAACGCTCGATCTCCGCCTGCTCGGGCATCAGCTCGGTCCAGGTCCATTCCTGCTCGATCTCCTTCGAGAAGCTGAAGGAATACTCAATGCTCTCCACATCGACCCGCGCCCCCGGATAGCGATTCCAGAACCAGGTCCCGCCCACACCATCGCCCATCTCGACCACCTGCGCCGAGAAGCCAAGCTCCCGGAGCTTGTGCATCATGCAGAGGCCGGCGAAGCCGGCGCCGATCACCAGCACGTCGAAGTCCTTCTTGGCACCCTTGTCCGGCTGATTCAATGCCGTCACAGCTTTCCCCTTGCTCGCAATCATCCTTGATGATCCAGTCTACCCATTCAGCCACGGGCTTGCACGTTGCGGGCTATGGCATCCAGCGCTCAACAAATGCGGCCGGGGAGAAAATGCGCGAACCCATGGTGCGATCCCGCTGCAAGCGCTTGTCGCCGGTGACCAGAACAAGGTCATCGCGGACGGCCAACAACTCCCATAGATGTTGATCGCCCGGATCCGGAGCCGGCCGGGTGGGAACCGGGGCAAGCACGATCGCGTGCTGCGCCAGATCGACCAGCACGGCGTCGACTTCACCCGACGTCAGCCCGTGCACCTTGCGCAGCGGCGGACGTCGCAGCACCGTGCGGTATTCCGCCAGAAGGGCATCTGATATGGCGTAAGCGAACGCCGCGGCCAGCATGCCGTCCAGGATACGCGCGACGGGAGAGTCGACCTGGGTCGTTAAAAGGGCGGCGACCACGACATTGGTATCAACAACGACGGGCGGCAGCATGGGGCTGGTGTGCGCCGCGAAAGATCAGCGCTTGCGCGCGACTTTCACTTCCCCCAGCGCCAGTGCCATCGCCTGTGCTTCGCTCAAGCCGCTGTGGCGCCGGGCCCGCTCTACAATGGCCTGGGCATTCTCCAGGGTCTTGATGCCGTAGAACTCCAGGCTCTCGTCGATCAATTGCCCGATGGTCTTGTCCCGCCGGGCCGACGCCTCCTTGAGGGCTCGGTAGCGGGCATCGCTCAGTGTGATGGTCAGCCTGCTCATGATGAGTACACCTCACGGGTTTGCATATTGGTGCTTTAACACCAATATGCTAATACAACTCGCACATGTCGGCAACGGCAATTTGCCGGGGTATTTGGACTGCCAAGGTCCGGACTCAGGGCGGGAATGCCCTCCGAAAAGTCCCGAAGATGCCCGTCCCTTGGGCATCTTCGGACATTCTCCGCCTACCTCTGCATCCCCTCCCACATCTTCTGCAGCCGCTTTGCCGACACCGGCACCGGCGTCCTGAGTTCCTGAGCGAAGAGCTGTACGCGCAGTTCTTCCAACAACCAGCCGAACTGCTCCAGTTTCTCGTCCGTGGCGCCAGCCTTTCGTGCGTTGCCCAGCGCGCGCAGGTAGAGCGTCTGCAGCGATTGCAGTTCGCCCATGCCGCGTGCGTCGCGGGCAGCGTCCACCCGCAGTTTGTCCATGCGCATCGTGGCAGCCTTCAGGTACCTGGGAAGGTTCTGCAGGCGCTCGTAGGGCGTATCGGCGATGAAGCGCTTGGGAAGGATGCGCGCGAGCTGCTCCTGGAGGTCTTTCACCGCCGCCGGGAAGGCGCGCTGCGCATCGCGCAGTTTCTTCTGCAGCACCTGGTGCTCGGCGAGGATGGCACCGACCAGACGCGCGATCTCCTGGGCGATGAGATTGACGCGACTGCGGCCCTCGTCGCGGCGCTTGGTGAATTCAACCGCATTCCTCGGTAGCGGGGCCTGCATGCAGGCGCGGTCGAAGCTCGCCTCCAGCATCTGCGCGCGCAGTTCACCGGAGTCTCC
>CAXNGL010000189.1:0-6463 GCA_964201515.1 Burkholderiales bacterium | reverse complement strand
TGGCCCGCAGATCGTCGAGGGCTGGTATGGCCAGCCCTGGGGTAAACCGGCGGCGCGCATCCGCGACTACGTGGCCATCATGCGAAAACTGTGGAAGCGCGAGGTGCCGCTCACGCACGCGGGCACGGAGATCTGTCTGCCCTACACGGGGCCGGGCGCCACCGGACTCGGCAAACCGCTCAAGAGCATCCTGCACGGCAACCCGGACATTCCCATCATGCTGGGCACGGCCACCCCGGGCAACATCCGCATGACGGGCGAGATTGCCGATGGCTGGCTCTCCATGCACCTGGTGCCCTCGACCATGCGCACCTACCTGCAGTGGCTCGGCGAGGGCATGGCCAAGCGCACTGATGGAAAAACCCTCAAGGACTTCGCCATCCACGGCTGGTTGAGCGTGGTGGTCACCCATGACGTGAAGGCGGCCATCGCCGCCGGCAAGCCGCGCGTGGCGCTGTACGTGGGCGGCATGGGGGCCAAGGACAAGAATTACCACAAGGACAGCATGATCCGTCGCGGCTATCCCGAGGCGGCCGAACGCATCCAGGAGTTGTACCTTGCCGGCAAGAAGGATGAGGCGGCCGCCGCGGTGCCCGATGAGTACGTGGATGAGCAGGCGCTGATCGGCCCGTCGGACCGCATCATGGAGCGCTGGCCCAAGTGGCGCGACTGCGGCATGACCATGCTCAGCCTGAACGATCCCACCGATGAAGCGATGGAGCTGATGAGCAACCTGGTGCGCATTCGCGAATAACGGGTTGTTTTTGCGGGATTTGCAATGGTAACTTATTGAATTCAAGGGTTACAACACGCTGGGTCGGGGTGGGGTGGCATGCTAAAATGGGGCCTTCGATTTCCCCAGAAAACTCTTTTCCGTCGAAGGCCCCGATGACCCTACTCAACCAGAGCGACCTCGCGCATACCGATCCCGAGCTTTTCAGCGCCATCCAGAAGGAAAACCAGCGCCAGGAAGACCATATCGAGCTGATCGCGTCCGAAAACTATGTCAGTCGTGCGGTGCTCGAAGCGCAGGGGTCGCAGTTGACCAACAAATACGCGGAAGGTTACCCGGGCAAGCGCTATTACGGCGGCTGCGAATTCGTCGACCTGGCTGAGGTGCTCGCCATCGAGCGCGCCAAGAAGCTCTTCGGCGCCGAAGCGGCCAATGTGCAGCCCAACTCCGGCTCGCAGGCCAACCAGGCGGTGTTCTTCGCGCTGCTCAAGCCGGGTGACACCTACCTTGGCATGTCGCTGGCCGATGGCGGCCACCTCACGCACGGCTCGCCGGTGAACATGAGCGGCAAGTGGTTCACGCCGATCAGCTACGGCCTGAATGCCAGGGAAGAAATCGATTACGAGCAGGTCGAGCGCCTGGCCGAGGAGAAAAAACCGCGGCTGATCCTGGCCGGCGCCTCCGCCTACTCGCTGCGCATCGACTTCGAGCGCATGGCGAAAATCGCCAAGTCCATTGGCGCCTATTTCATGGTGGACATGGCGCACTACGCGGGGCTCGTCGCCGCGGGCCTGTATCCCAATCCGGTGGGCGTGGCCGATGTGGTGACTAGCACCACGCACAAGACCCTTCGCGGCCCCAGGGGCGGTTTGATCCTGATGAAGGCGGAGCATGAGAAGGCCATCAATTCGGCCATCTTCCCCGGCATCCAGGGCGGCCCGCTGATGCACGTGATCGCCGCCAAGGCGGTGGCGCTGCAGGAAGCCCTGCAGCCCTCCTTCAAGGCCTACCAGCAACAGGTGCTCGATAACGCCCGCGTCATGGCCGAGACCTTGACGAATAGAGGCTTGAGGATCGTCTCGGGTCGCACCGAGAGCCATGTGTTCCTGCTCGACCTGCGTGCCAAGAAAATCAACGGCAAGGTGGCCGAGGCCGCACTGGGCAATGCGCACCTCACCGTCAACAAGAATGCCATCCCGAACGACCCGGAGAAACCTTTCGTCACCAGCGGTATCCGCATCGGTTCACCGGCCATGACCACGCGCGGCTTTGGCGCCGTCGAGGCGGAGAAGATCGCCAACCTGATCGCCGATGTGCTCGATGCCCCGGTCGACGAAGCGGTGCTCTCGCGCGTGCGGCGCGATGTCGAGGCACTGTGCCGGCGCTTCCCGGTGTACGCGCTGCCGGCACGCGCGGTGGTGGCTGCTTGACCGGTATCAGGACCATTCCAGGCTCATAACAAATCCAATAAGAGGCCTCCTCCATGCGCTGTCCTTTCTGCAAGGCCGAAGACACCGCTGTCATCGATTCCCGGATGTCCGATGACGGCGACAGCGTGCGCCGGCGGCGCGAGTGCAAGAGCTGCGACAAGCGCTTCACCACCTACGAACGCGTGGAAATGACCATGCCGCTGGTGGTGAAGGCGAATGGCTACCGCACCAGCTACGACCGCAACAAGATCCGCACCGGCTTCATGCGCGCCTTGCACAAGCGCCCGGTGCCGGCCGAGCAGGTCGAGGAGGCGATCAACCGTATCGAGTCGCGCGTGCTGGCGCTGGGCGAGCGCGAAATCAAGAGCCGCGTGGTGGGAGAACTGGTGATGCGCGAACTGAAGAAACTGGACGACGTCGCTTACATCCGCTTTGCCTCGGTGTACGGCGATTTCCAGCGCGTCGATGATTTCCGCGACGCCATCCTGCAGGTCAAGCGTCCCGCGACGCGGGCGAAGAAGTCCTCTCGCAGCTAGGGGGCAACCTGAACAAGGGGGCACGGCCCCCTTGCATATCTCCCACTTCAGACGGAAGCCTGGAAACATCGCAGATGAATTCGACACGCTTACAGGACTTTGCTGGCGGGCAGCAATCCGCCCCCCCCATGTTTTCCGATCGCGACCGCGAGTGGATGTCCCGGGCGCTGGCGCTGGCCGAGCAGGGGCTCTACACCAGCACGCCCAACCCGCGCGTGGGGGCGGTGGTGGTGAACGACGGCCTGGTCGTGGGCGAGGGTTTCCACGAGCGCGCCGGTGAGCCGCATGCCGAAGTGCATGCACTGCGCGCCGCGCGCGGGCGGGCGCAGGGCGCCACGCTGTATGTCACCCTGGAGCCGTGCAGCCACCACGGTCGCACGCCACCCTGCACAAGCGCGGTGATCGATGCCGGCATCACGCGCGTGGTGGTCGCAATGCAGGATCCCAATCCCCGGGTTTCGGGCGACGGGTTCGCCGCGCTGCGTGGGGCAGGAATCACCGTGGACGTCGGGTTCATGGAAGATGAAGCGCGCGAACTGAACCTCGGATTCGTGTCGCGCATGGTGCGCGGCCGGCCGTGGGTGCGCATGAAGGTCGCGGCCACGCTGGATGGCCGCACGGCACTCGCCAACCGGCAGAGCCAGTGGATCACCGGCGAAGCGGCGCGCGCCGACGGCCACGCCTGGCGCGCGCGCGCCTGCGCGGTGCTGACCGGATTCGGCACCGTGCGCGACGACAACCCGCGCATGGACGTGCGCCACGTGCAGACCACGCGCCAGCCCATGAAGGTGCTGGTGGACAGCGGCCTGGAGACGCCGGTGGCGTCCCGTTTGTTCGATTCGGGTCCCGTGTTGGTGTACGGTGCGCGCGACAACTCCGCCGGCGCCGCGGCGCTGGAGGCGCGCGGTGCGAAGATTGTCCGGATGCCGAATGCACGCGGCAAGGTCGACCTGCCGCGCATGCTGGAAGACCTTGCCGTGCGCGGCGTGAACGAACTGCATGTCGAGGCGGGGACGCGGCTGAATGGCTCGCTGCTCGCCGATGGCTGTGTGGATGAGCTACTGGTGTACCTTGCCCCGAAGCTCATCGGCAACGCCGGCCTGGGCATGTTCGATCTGCCCGAGCTCAAGGTGCTGGCGGAAGCACGCGAGCTGGTGTTCCGTCAGGTGCAGCCAGTCGGCGACGATCTGCGCATCCTGGCGCGCTTCAAGATGTAATGATACGAGGGGTTGCAGTCTTTCGACTTGCCCCCTCGTGCTCCCCACTTCAGGGGGCATGACTACAATGCAGTCATGCCCTGATGAGAAAGGTCGTACGAATGTTCACCGGAATCGTGCAGGCGTTGGGAAAGATCAGCCGCGTTGACAAGCGCGAGGGCGGCGCCCGGCTCGCCATTCATGCCGTGCGGCTGGGCATGGACGACGTGGGCATCGGCGACTCCATCGCGGTCAACGGCGTGTGCCTCACCGTGGTCACCAAGACCACCTCGGGTTTCGAGGTCGATGTGTCGGCGGAAACCTTGCGCTGCTCGGCGGGACTGGATGCGGCGGGGGAAGTGAACCTGGAGAAATCGCTGCGCCTCTCGGACCGGCTGGGCGGCCACATCGTGTCCGGCCATGTGGATGGCATGGGCGAGGTGGTCGTATTCCGGCCGGTGGGCGAGAGCCAGCTCCTGCGCATCCGCGCACCCAAGGAACTCGAGCGCTATATCGCGCGCAAGGGCTCGGTGACGGTGCAGGGCGTGAGCCTCACGGTGAACGACGTCAACGGCCCCGAGTTCGACATCAACCTCATTCCGCATACCATCAGCGTGACGACGCTCAAGAACCTCAAGACCGGGTCGAATGTGAACCTCGAGGTGGATATGCTGGCGCGGTATGTTGAACGCATGCTCGGCCCTACTCAATAGCGCCACTTTTCTTCTCACTCAACCTAGAAGTTTGTGCCACATAGTGCCATAATCTGGCGCTATCAGTGGCGCTACCGCACCGGGACAACCCCCGTTGATAGCGCCACTTTAAGGGCGCAATGGCTAGCTTCAGCTCAACACGGTTCAAATCTCTTGCGGTTGGCAAGTCAATCTTTGTTGGCGATGGGCTTTATCTCCTAGCAACACCGGGCGGTGGTCGGTCGTGGCGGTTCCAGCCTAGGCTCGGGGGGAAGCGGCTAACGGTGACGCTTGGCCGATGGGACCAGGGCGTGACACTCGATGACGCCCGCGACCGGCTTCGAGAGGCCAAGCGCCAACTGAAAGAGGGTCGGCACCCCGTCGTCGAGAGGAAGGTTGCAGCGGCAAAGGTTCGAACCGAGCAGGCAAACACGTTCGCTTCGATCTTCGAAGGGTGGATTGCTGAGTTCTCATCGGGGCGTAGCAATTCGTGGCGGGGAAATGCCGAGCGATGGTTCGAACGATTCCTCGCCCCGGTCGTGGGCGATCTCCCGGTCGCTGAAGTAACCGGGGCTTTGCTGCTAGAGGCAATGCAGCGGGCTAAGTCAGCGACCAGCCTTCACGCCGCACATTCAGTACGCCAGCTAGCGGTCGCGGTACTTGACCGCGCAGTAGGCATTGGCGCAATCGGCGCGAACCCGGCCCGCAGTCTGGCGAATCTGATGCCCCGGCACACAGCGGGGCAGGTCGCGCCGATGACATTGGCGCAGGCCCGTGCGCTCGCTCGCAAGATCGAGGGTTATGAAGGTCTAGCGCAAACGCGCTGCGCGCTCACGCTGATGCTCAACACGGCGCTGAGGGTGTCTGAGGTCGCGCATATTGAGCGAGTATGGGTGAACGGCGACACGCTGGTTATTCCGCGAACCGCGATGAAGATGAAGAACCCCAAACGCGGCGATCATGTAGTGCCTCTGAGCAAACAGGCGATGGCGGCGGTGGCTGAAGCGATGGCCCTCGACAGCAGTTCCAAGTACCTCTTTGGTGGCCTTGGCACTCGTAAGAGGCCCATTGGCCGCTCGACGTTTAACCGAGCATTCCAGCACATGGGCATGGACGATGTCTCGCCGCATTCGATCAGGAACGCGTTTAGCACATGGGCGAACGAGAAAGAGACCGCCGCGCCTGAGGTTGTCGAGGCGGCGCTCGATCACGCCAGAGGTTCAGAAACTTCCCGCGCATACAACCGGGGCAATCTGCTCAACCAGCGCCGGGTGCTGATGCAGAAGTGGAGTAACGAATTGACACATTAATTTAACTGGGTTAACCTTTGTCTGCCCTTCGCGCAATGTGAAGGGAAACCCTCACGCTACGGCGTGACGGTACGAGGACAGATTGAGCGCACTTTACGCGACGGCGCCAAGACTGACACCGGTGACGAGGCGGCAGAGCCTCGGGGACTCCAAGCGAAAACCGCAACTGGAGAAACCCTATGGCCATAGAGCCAAAATCCGGCCGTTACCTAGACACGGAACAGGTGTGCGAAAAGCTTACCCTGTCTCGGAGCGCCTTATATCGTGCGATCAGGGCGGGCGTTCTGCCACGCCCAACTAAACTTAACGCTCGCGTCTCTCGCTGGTCAGAGTCGCAGATCGACCGCGCCATGCAGAAGTTGCAGGGGGGCGCTAGATGAATCCTCATACGCATAGCCAGCCCGTACCGGCGTCTGACGTCTTCGCACTAATCAACCAAAAATAAAAGCCGGACAGCATGCGTTGCACGCTGCCCGGCTCTGGTAGATCCGCTGAAATAATTCTACCAGTGTTGTGCCGCACCGCAAACATCTGTTCGGTTTCCAAAAAAGGAAACCGTCATGAAA
>CAXNGL010000188.1:0-6484 GCA_964201515.1 Burkholderiales bacterium | reverse complement strand
TGGTTCGCAACGGCTTTCGCGGCCGCATCCTGTGTACCCGCGCGACACGCGACCTGTGTGGCGTGCTCCTGCCCGATAGTGCGCGCCTGCAGGAAGAGGAGGCCGACTACGCGAACCGGCGCGGGTATTCGAAACACAAGCCCGCGCTGCCGCTGTACACCGAGAAAGACGCCGCCGCCTGCCTGCGCCAGTTCGCGCCACTCGACCTGGGGCATCGCCTCGATCTTGGTGCGGGTATCGATGTCGAATTGCAACCGGCAGGGCACCTGCTTGGCGCGACCATGGTGCTGCTGCGCAATGCTCACGGCACCTTGTTGTTCAGCGGCGACCTTGGCCGGCCGAATGACCTGTTGATGAACCCGCCGGCCGCCATCGAAGCTGCGGACTACCTGGTGCTGGAGTCCACCTATGGGGATCGCCTCCACCCGGGTGATGATCCGCTCGTCCAGCTCGCTTCCGTCATCAACCGGACGGTGGCGCGTGGCGGCGCCATCATCATTCCTTCGTTCGCCGTTGGCCGCGCCCAGGCGCTGCTTTACTACATTCACTTGTTGAAGGCAGCGGGCAGCATCGCCGACGTCCCGGTGTTCCTGAACAGCCCCATGGCGGCCGAGGCGATGAAGATTTTCGGCAAGCACTCAGGCGAGCATCGCCTTGATGCGCGCCAGTGCGACGCCTTGGCCAATAGCGCCCGCATCGTGAGCAGCGTCGAAGAGTCGGAATCCGTCAACCAGCGCAAGGGCCCCATGATTGTCGTTGCCGGCAGCGGCATGGCGACGGGCGGGCGCATCGTGCACCACATCAAGGCCTTCGCGCCAGACGCAAAGAACACCTTGCTCTTCACCGGTTACCAGGCCGGGGGCACACGCGGTGCTGCCATCGTCGCCGGCGCCGATTCGGTCAAGATCCATGGGGAATATGTGCCGGTTCGCGCCGAGGTCGCGATGGTGGATAATTTGTCGGGGCATGCTGATGCTGGCGAGATCATGGCTTGGCTGCGAGGGTTTCGGGCGCCGCCCCGGCACACTTTCATTACCCATGGAGAGCCGGCTGCGGCCGATGCGCTGCGGCGAAATATCGCCGAAACGCTGGGGTGGAACTGTTCGGTGCCCGACTACCTGGAGCGGGTGGAATTGAGTTGAGCGACGCAACGATCCGCACCAACGGATTTTTCATTGGTGCAGATATTGGCAGCGCTGCCGCGGGCCAACCGCGTTTTGAAACGGATAAACACCATCCGTCTCAAAACGCGGTTTCTGAATAAAGCAGAGTGAGTTTATTCTTTGTCCTGGATTTCGGCGCTTAAGTAAGTGCCATTCCCTGATAACAGGTGCGACATCTGTACAAGGAACAATAGTCCTTGAATCGCGAGATCTTATGAGTGAGTCGTCCGCAACCAACGCCATTCCGGATCAACCTCGTCCGGCAGCAAAACTGCGCGCCACCTTGCGCAGGCTCGGCATCGACACCTACCAGGAAGCGGTCATATACATGCCCAGCGATTGCGATGTCTGCCGCTCGGAAGGATTCGAGTCGCAGTCGCGCATCGAAGTCCGGCTCAACGGCCGCTCAATCACCGCCACTCTGAACGCCGTGACCCAGGCCCTGCTGGGGGAGGGGGAGGCGAGCCTGTCGGAGTCGGCCTGGCGCGCACTCGGCGCGCGCGAAGGCGATGTGATCGAGCTTGCCCATGCGGCGCCGCTGGAGTCGCTTGGTTTCATCCGCGCCAAGGTGTATGGCCGGCGGATCGAGCAGGCCGGCATGGATGCCATCGTGGGCGACATCGTTGCCGGTCGCTATTCTGACCTGCACTTGTCGGCTTTCATTACCGCCTGTGCCGATGAGCGGCTGGACGCGGACGAAACCATTGCGCTGACGCGCGCCATGGTGGCCGTGGGCGACCGGCTGCACTGGCCGGTGCCGATGGTGGTGGACAAGCACTGCGTGGGCGGCCTGCCGGGCAATCGCACCACCCTCATCCTGGTTCCCATCGTGGCTGCGTGCGGGCTGACCATTCCCAAGACGTCGTCGCGCGCCATCACTTCGCCCGCGGGGACGGCGGACACCATGGAGACGCTCGCTCCGGTCAACCTGGGCATCCCGGCCATACGCAAGGTGGTCGAGCGCACCGGCGGATGCATCGTCTGGGGTGGCGCGGTGCGCCTCAGCCCGGCCGATGACGTGCTGATTCGCGTCGAGCGTCCGCTGGATCTCGACAGCGAGGGGCAGCTGGTGGCCTCGGTGATGTCGAAGAAGGCGGCGGCGGGCTCGACACATGTCGTCCTCGACCTTCCGGTCGGGCCCACCGCCAAGGTGCGCAGCCTGGCGGCGGCGGAAAAACTGATGGCACGGCTGCGCATCGTCGGCGAGGCGATGGGCATTCACACGCGCTGTATTGTCACCGACGGCACGCAGCCCGTGGGCCGCGGCATCGGGCCGTCGCTGGAGGCCCGTGACGTCCTGGCGGTGCTGCGCGGCGATGCCGGCGCGCCGCAGGACCTGCGAGACCGCTCGCTCCGGTTGGCGGCGGAAATACTGGAGATGGCCAACAAGGCCCCGGCCGGGGGCGGTTATGCCATGGCCGCCGAGGCGTTGGCCAGCGGGCGCGCCTGGGACAAATTCCATGAAATCTGCGAGGCACAGGGTGGACTGCGTGTGCCGGAGGTGGCGCGCAACCAGCGATCCATTACGGCGCTGCATGCCGGGCATGTGGTGGCCATCGACAATCGCCTGTTGTCCCGCGCAGCCAAACTGGCAGGCGCACCCAGTGACCCGACGGCCGGGGTCGAGTTGCATGCGCCGCTGGGCGCGCGTGTCGAGCGCGGGCAGCCACTGTACACGGTGCACTCGGACGCGCCGGGTGAGCTCGCCTATGCAATGGATTATGTCGGCGAACATGCCAATATAATCACAATCGCGGAATAGGGTCCGTATGGCGGGGCACTACCTGGAGAATCTATTCATGCCGCGCAGCCTCGCCGTGGTCGGTGCCAGTGAGCGCGCCGGATCGCTCGGACGCTACGCATTCGACAACCTGCTGGCCGCGGGATATGCCGGTGAGCTGGTCGCCGTCAATCCGAAGTACCGCAGCGTGGCCGGACGGCCGTGTTTCCCGTCGCTTGCCGCAGTAGGTCATGCGGTCGATCTGGCGCTGGTGGCCACGCCGGCAAAAAGTGTCCCCGCGCTCCTCGATGACGCCGGGCGCGCCGGTGTGCGCAATGCCGTGGTGCTGTCGGCGGGCTTCGGTGAGACGGGAGCAGACGGCAGGGTGCTGGAGAACGCCGTGCGCGATGCCGCACGCCGCAATGGCGTGCGCATGATCGGGCCCAATTGTCTGGGCATCATGCGCCCCTCGATCCGTCTCAACGCCAGTTTCGCGCGGGGCACGGCGCGCCCCGGCTCGATCGCGCTGGTGTCCCAATCGGGCGCCGTGGCCACCTCGCTGGTGGACTGGGCCGCCGCGGCGGGCATCGGCTTTTCAAGCGTGATCTCCATGGGCGCTGGCGTCGACCTGGATTTCGGCGAGATCCTGGACTTCCTGTATTACGATGCGCAGACGCGCAGCATCCTGTTGTATGTCGAGGGCGTGCGCGATGCGCGACGCTTCATCTCGGGGCTGCGCGCGGCCGGTCGCGCCAAGCCCATCATGGTGCTCAAGGTCGGGCGGCACCTGTCGGGCTCGAAGGCCGCCATGAGCCATACCGGTTCACTGGCGGGGAACGACGCCGTGTTCGAGGCCGTGCTGCTGCGCTGCGGCGTGGTGCGCGTCAAGACCTATGCCGAACTCTTCTCTGCCGCCGAACTGATCGGCAGTGGCCCGCCGTCCCATGCCAGCGGATCGGGCGGCCGGCTGGCCATCGTCACCAATGGCGGCGGGCCAGGCGTGCTGGCCGCCGATTTTGCCGTGGACGCCGGCGTGGAATTGGCGCGCCTGGGCGATGCCACGATGACGGCATTGGATGGGCTGCTTCCGGCGCACTGGCCGCATGCCAATCCGGTGGATGTGCTGGGTGACGCGGATGCGCCGCGCCTGCAGAAGTCGCTGGCTGCGGTTTTGGCCGACCCGGGCGTCGATGCGGTGTTGACCCTGTTCTGCCCGCAGCAGGTCCTGACGGCAGCCGATGCGGCCCGTGCCATTATCGCGGCCGGCCAATCTGCAACGCTGCTGGGTGCTGAAAAACCGCTCTTGACCGCCTGGTTGGGAGAATCCGAGGTGCATACAGGCCGCGAGTTGGTTGAAGCGGCGCACCTGCCGGCATTCCAATCGCCGGAGAGCGCGGTCGCGGCGTTCGGTGCGCTGGCGCAATACCGGAGAGCCCAGCGGCTGATGCTGGAGGTGCCCGCGCCGCACCGCTCCGGGGTGCGTCCGGACATTGCCGTGGCGCAGGACATCGCCGCCACCGCCGTGGCTGCGGGGCGAACCTTGCTGAGCGAGCCCGAATCAAAGCGCTTGCTGGCCTGCTTCGCAATCCCGGTCCCGCAGACCGTGATCGCGGCGACCGCTGATGAGGCGCTGGCCGCGGCGCGAACACTGGGCTTCCCCTTGGCGATGAAGATCCTGTCGCCGGACATCGCCCACAAGTCCGATGTGGGCGGGGTGAAGCTCAGTATTCGCGATGCCGGGGAACTGGCACGCGAATTCTCCGCGCTGCTCGCCACTGTGCGCGCCCTGCGGCCGGATGCGCGCATCGACGGGGTGGCGCTGCAACCCATGATCGAAAAGCGCTTTGGGCGCGAGCTGCTGGTTGGCGTTTCAACCGATCCGGTATTCGGTCGCGTGATCAGCTTCGGCGCCGGCGGCGTGGCCGTGGAACTGTTGCGTGATACCGCCATCGGCCTGCCTCCGTTGAACCCGCTGCTGGCGGCCGATCTGGTGGCGCGCACGCGCACAGCGAGGCTGCTGGGCGCGTACCGCCACATCCCCGCCGCGCGCATGGATGCCATCATCGACGTGCTGTGCAAGGTCTCGGAGATGGTGTGCGCGCTGCCATGGCTCGGGGAGATGGACATCAACCCGCTGCTGGTCGACGAGTTCGGCGGCATTGCGCTGGATGCGCGGGTGGTCGTCGACAGCACGCGAATGCAGCCGGACGCGCGCCACCGCCATCTGGCGATCCGCCCCTATCCTGCCGAACTGGAGCGCGTCGAGCGCCTGGGCAAACCGCAGGCCGGCAGCGCCGAAGCGGTTGAGCTTCGCGTGCGCCCGATTCGTCCTGAAGATGCCGTCATCGAAGCGGCTTTCGTCGAGGGCCTGTCCGACCGGTCGCGCCACATGCGGTTTTTCAGCCAGGCGCGCGAGTTGTCCCCGGCCATGCTGGCGCGCTTCACGCAGGTCGATTACGAGCGCGAGCTGGCGCTGATCGCGCTGCCGCGGGATGGCGCCGGGCCGATGATCGGCGTGGCCCGCTACACCCCGAATCCGGACGGCGAGTCGTGCGAGTTCGCCTTGACCGTGGCCGATGCCTGGCATCGCCGCGGGGTCGGAACCCTGCTCATGTCGCGGCTGATGGATGCGGCGAGGGACGCCGGTTACCGGCGCATGAGCGGCAATGTGCTGGCTTCCAACAAGGGAATGTTGCAGCTGGTCAAAGGGCTGCATTTCAATTTGGCGCGCAGCGCCGAAGACGTTCTGGTCATCGATGTGGTCAGGACCCTGGAGTGAGTGCGCCTGACTGTTGCTGCGCTCAAGCAGCGCGGCCGAGCCTGCGTAGCAGGCCGCGCGATCCCGCCAGCGCCGCCAAACAATGGGTGGGCGCCGCGAATCCTTAGTGGGCGGGCCGTTGTTGGCGCCCGCGCCGGCGATCCAGCCACCAGGCGAGAACCGGCAGCATGGCGAGCCCGCCCGGCATCGCAAACGCCACGATATAGGGGCTGACATCGCGCAGGCGGCGCATATGGTTGGCCAACTCCTTGCGGTCCTCCGCCGACCAGCGCTGTTTGTTGCGCGGCTTCATCAACAGGGGCATCAGCCCCTTGACCTGGCTCAACTCGGTGACCAGGTACTTTTTTTCCCGGTCGATGAGCAGTATGAAACCTTTGACTTTCACCTTCAGCATGTGTGGGCGCCCAGCGCGTTAGTTCCTGTTCAATTCCTGCGCCAGCACACTCGCCAGTGAACGTTGTGCCCACCTGGCCGTCCGCCATACAAAGAACCCCCGGCGCAGCCATGCAATTGCCCGTTTCGGACGCAATGCAAACACGACGCCAATCCCGATTGCCACCAGCCCGGGATGCGCACGCACCTTGTTGACTGCCGCCATTGCCTTGTCGGTAAGGCGAATCAGCGGTTGCACTGCTTCAACGCGTTCCGCCAATTGCCGGCGCTGGTTGGCGATGCGTTCGACCAGCCGCGCCTTCCTTGCCACGATGTCGTCACGCCGGCTCATTTTGACAACTGATCGCGATCGGTGCGCAGCTCTGCCAGCGACTGCGAGAACAGGCGCGGGCGTTCGGTCATCAACTTGCGCAACGCCAGCAGCGTCAA
>CAXNGL010000187.1:0-6557 GCA_964201515.1 Burkholderiales bacterium | reverse complement strand
CCCGTGCCGCCCGTTCAGGGCGCTGTCCGCATTGCGGCAAAGAGCGCCGCGCTCACCGCGGCGCAGGCCGGGATGGTCAGGGAAAAAATTGTCCAGGCATTGGCGAAAGAACTCTCAGTCCCCGCCGCACCGGTCAATACAGCGCAAGTCAACGCGGCCGTCGCGCTGCTCGACGAGGGCGCCAGCGTGCCCTTCATCTCGCGCTATCGCAAGGAGGCCACGGGCAATCTCGATGACACGCAATTGCGCAACCTCGAAGAGCGGCTGCTCTACCTGCGCGACCTGGAGGACCGGCGCTCGGCCATACTCGCCTCCATCGACGAGCAGGGCAAGCTGACGCCGCAGTTGCGCGCGTCGATCGATGCTGCGGTGACCAAGCAGGTGCTGGAAGACCTGTACCTGCCCTACAAGCCGAGGCGCCGCACGCGCGCGCAGATTGCGCGCGAAGCCGGGCTCGAGCCGCTGGCCGACGCGCTGCTCGCCAACCCCATGCTCGACCCGCAGGCCGAGGCGGTGCAATACATCCGCGTGGAAGAAGCGGCCGAAGGCCGGGATGCGATCAACGTCCCCGACGTCAAGGCTGCGCTGGAGGGCGCGCGCGACATCCTGTGCGAGCGTTTCGCCGAAACCGCGGAGCTGCTGGCCAAGTTGCGCAAGCGCATGCAGGAGCAGGGCATCCTCGCTTCCACGGTGGCAACGGGCAAGGAGGGCGCGGAGGAGGAGAAGTTCCGCGATTACTACGCCTACTCGGAGCCCGTCCGCGACATCCCGTCGCATCGCGCGCTGGCATTGTTTCGCGGTCGCAGCCTCGGCGTGCTGCACCTGAATCTGGGCCTGGGCGAGGAAATCGAGCAGCAGGTGCCGCATCCCTGCGAGCGCATGGTGGCAGAGCATTTCGGCCTGGAGCGCGTGTACGAAAAGGCGCGCCCGGCCGATGCCTGGCTGGCCGATGTGTGTCGCTGGACCTGGCGCGTCAAGGCCCACCTGCATGTCGCGAGCGAGCTGATGCTGGCCCTGCGCGAGCGCGCGGAGGCGGAGGCGATCCGCATTTTCGGGCGCAACCTGCACGACCTGCTGCTGGCCGCGCCGGCCGGCCCCAAGGCGGTGCTCGGGCTCGACCCGGGCATTCGCACCGGCTGCAAGGTGGCGGTGGTGGATGCCACGGGCAAACTGCTGGAAACGGCCACCGTCTATCCGCACCAGCCGCGCAACGACTGGCAGGGCGCGCTCGCCACGCTGGCGCGGCTGGCGGTGCAGCATGGCGTCGAACTGATCGCCATCGGCAACGGCACGGCCAGCCGCGAGACGGACAAGCTGGCTGCCGAACTGATCAAGCTGGTGGCCGCGAAGAAGCCCGGGCAAAAAATCGCCAAGATCGTGGTGAGCGAGGCGGGGGCCTCGGTGTATTCGGCGTCGGCGTTCGCCGCCGCCGAATTCCCGGAGCTCGATGTGAGCCTGCGCGGTGCGGTGTCCATCGCGCGGCGCTTGCAGGACCCGCTGGCCGAGCTGGTGAAGATCGACCCCAAGGCCATCGGCGTGGGCCAGTACCAGCACGACGTCAACCAGCGCGCACTGGCGCGCTCGCTCGATGCCACGGTGGAGGACTGCGTGAACGCCGTGGGCGTGGACGTGAACACGGCCTCGGTGCCGCTGCTGTCGCGCGTGTCGGGATTGAACAGCGTGCTGGCACGCAACATCGTGGAGTTTCGCGATGCCCACGGCGCCTTCTCCAGCCGCGCGGCACTGCTGAAGGTGCCGCGCCTGGGTGACAAGACCTTCGAGCAGGCCGCGGGGTTCCTGCGCGTCAACGATGGCGACAATCCGCTCGACCGCACCTCGGTGCATCCCGAGGCCTACCCGGTGGTCGAGCGCATTCTGAAACGCATCGGCAAGGGCCCGGGCGAAGTGGGAGAGGTGATGGGCAAGCCCGAGTCGCTCAAGGGCCTGCCGGCAGCCGATTTCACCGACGCAAGATTCGGCGTCCCCACGGTGCGCGATATCCTGCTGGAGCTGGAGAAGCCCGGCCGCGATCCGCGACCCGAATTCACCACCGCCACCTTCCAGGAGGGCGTGGAGACCCTGGCCGACCTGCGGCCCGACATGGTGCTCGAAGGTGTGGTGACCAATGTCGCGGCCTTCGGCGCCTTCGTCGACATTGGCGTGCATCAGGATGGTCTCGTGCATGTGTCGGCGCTGTCCAATCGTTTCGTCAAGGATCCGCACGAGGTGGTGAAGCCTGGCCAGGTGGTGAAGGTCAAGGTGCTCGAGGTGGACCTCAAGCGCCAGCGCGTGGCGCTCTCCATGCGGCTCGACGATGTGCCGGGAGCGACGCGGGGTGGCGGCGCGCGCCCGGCCAACGCTGCGACTCTTGGCGTGAACGCCAGGCCGTCTTCGCCGGGCAGGCCGCAAGGAAGTCCCCAGGGCGCGCCATCGGGTGGCGGTCGCGGCGACGCTGGCAGCCGTGGCAACAACCGGCCCGCAGCGCGGGGCGCAGAGGGCGCGCGCGGATCGGGTTCGCCCCAGCCTGCGAGCGCAATGGCCCTCGCTTTTGCGAAGCTCAAGAAGTAACGCGGTTATCTGGGCGAGCGCTCGCCCCCCCGTGCGCGCTCGCGCGAGGGGGCGGGCCCGGGTTTAGCGAGTCCTCATCGCGGCCATGGCGCGCTTGCGCGCCATGCCGAGCAGCACGATTGACGCCACCGACGGGATCACCAGCAACCCGAACACGAGGCTGTAGCTGTGCACCAGCGCGTAGGCGCCGGCGAACAGCAGCGGCGTGATGATGGAACTCAGGTGGATGACGATGAGCGAGCCACCGGTGGCGGTGCTCACGTTGTTTGCCGGAGCGAGCCTGGCCACCTCGCCCAGGTAGGCGCCGTGCCAGCCCGAGGCGGTGCAGCCGAAGAAAAAGAACAGCAGGTAGGTGGCGGGGAGTGGCCAGCCCAGGCCCAGGCTCATCGAGGCCAGCGCCGTGACGCTCATCAGGGCCGATAGGATCATCATCACGCCCAGGCAGTCGCGCGTGCGGTCGGCGAGCCAGCCCCAGAAGGGGCGCGCGAACACCGCGCCCACCTGTGCCACGGTGAGCATGAGCCCGGCCTGCACCAGCGGCATCGACAACTGCTCGTAGAACATGGCGACGGTGTAGCTGTGCACGATGACCTGACCGCAGGCGAGGGTGCCGCCGGCCAGCGCCAGCATGCGCAGGGGTGGCACCGCCCACATCACGCGCAGCGGCGTGATCGGGTTGGCTGCCATGGGCAGCGTCGGTTCGCGGTCGCCGTCCCAGGTGTCGCGGCCGGTCTGCAGGACCAGGGCGAGCACGAGGGACAGGCCGCCGCAGGCCCACAGCGCTGCCTGCCAGTTGATGGACACCGTGATCGCCGGGCCTGCCGTGGCGGCGAGCAGCACCCCCAGCGGCACGCCCGCCTGCACCAGCGAGAACACCATGTTGCGATTCTTCGCCGGCGTGAAGCGGCGCAGGATGCGGGTGTTGGATGGCGTCACGAAGCCATAGCCGACGCCCATCAGGAGCGAGCCGAGCGCCAGCGTCACCACGTGACCGGCGGTGGCGAGGGCGGCGCCCAGCGCCATCAGCACCATGCCCACCTGCATGGCGCGGCAGCCGCCCCAGCGCGGGCTGAGGTTGGTGCCGAAGGTCAGGCTGATCGCCATGCCGGTGAACATCACGGCGGTCTGCGAGCCGATGACGATCACCGGCAGGTCGTGGCCCTGCGCGATGGCGGGGGCGATGGCGGGTGGCAGCAGCGCGCCCAAGGTGCCGATCAGCTGGGTGGCGTTGAGCGCCACCACCAGGTGGATGAACTGCCAGCGGCTGAGTTGCGGCGTGTCCTCTGTCACTGGCGACTGCGTCCGGCGGTGTCGGAGGTGGGTTGGTCGGGCGTATGACGCATCGGGGCTGCCAGAAAGTTGTTGTTGAAGGTCCGCGCACGGAGGGCCGGCCCAGCGCGGTCGGGCGCCGGGGCGGGGCTGCCCGGGGATATTACACGCCGCAGGCACGCCGGCCATCGTTGCATCGTGAGGCGAGCGGGTTGCGGCGCGCCGGTGTGGATGCGCCTTTGCGCCAATGCGACGCGCAGCGTTGCCCGAAGCGGCGATAATTGCAGGCTGCGCCTTGGGCGCGATGAAAGCCGCCATTGAAACAAGACGATGCCAGCACCGCCCTATTCACGCGCGCCATGCCGGTGCTGTTCGTGCTGTTGTGGTCCACCGGCTTCATCGGCGCGAAATTCGGCCTGCCCTACGCGCCGCCGTTGAAATTCCTGTTGTGGCGCTTCGTGTTCGTCATTTTGCTGATGAGCGCAATCGTGCTCGCCACGCGTGCTGCGTGGCCGCGCGGCATGCAGTGGCTGCATGTGGCGGTGGCCGGCATCCTGCTGCAGGCCGGTTACCTCGGCGGAGTGTTCGCGGCCATCAGCCTGGGCATGACGGCCGGGCTCTCCGCCCTGATCGTCAGCCTGCAGCCCATCCTCACCGCCTTCGCCGGGCCGCTGGTGGGCGAGCGCGTGAACCGGCGCCAGTGGCTGGGCCTGGTGCTCGGGCTGGGCGGCGTGGTGATGGTGGTGTGGAACAAACTCTCCCTGGGCGTGATTGCAGCGGATTCGCTGGCGCTCACCGTGCTGGCGCTGGTGTCGATCACCGCCGGCACGCTATACCAGAAGCGCTACTGCGGCGCGCAGGACCTGCGCACGCAATCGGTGGTGCAGTTCGTCGCCGCCGGCCTGGTGTTGTTGCCGCTGTCGCTGGCGTTCGAATCGCGCCCGGTGGTGTGGAGCGGCGAATTCATCTTCGCCATCGGCTGGCTGGTGGTGGTGCTGTCGCTGGGCGCGATCTCGCTGCTGCTGGTCCTGATCCGGCGCGGCGCGGCGACTTCGGTGTCGAGCCTCATGTATCTGGTGCCCGCAGTGACGGCGGTGATGGCGTGGTTGATGTTCGGCGAGACCCTCACCGTGCTGGCGGTGGCTGGCATGCTCGTGGCCGTGGTGGGCGTGGCACTGGTGACGCGGCCGGCCGGCCGTTAGTCGCGGGGTTGGCCGGAGACTGCGATGGCCGGTGACGTGCGGCCAGGCGCCGGGGCCGCAGGTATCATCGCGGCATGATCTACGGCATTACCGACCTTCCCACATTCGTCATCGGCACCATCTTCATCGTGCTGCTGCCGGGGCCGAACTCGCTCTACGTGATGACCATCGCCTCGCGCGTTGGCGTGGCAGCGGGCTATCGCGGCGCCTGCGGCATCTTCGTTGGCGACACCATCCTCATGCTGCTCTCGGCGACCGGCGTGGCCTCGCTGCTGCAGGCATCGCCCGCCATCTTCATGCTGCTCAAGTATGCGGGTGGGGCCTACCTGGCGTGGATCGGTGCCAGTCTCATCCGCGCCGGCGTGGCGATGTGGCGCGGACAGGTGTCGACGGCGCCCCCGCCCGCGCTGGTCGAGGAATTTGCGGACGCGAAGAGCATCGCTGCAGCGCCGCCAGCAGCCGGTGGCGTGCGCGCGTTTCGCACCGCGCTGCTGGTCAGCCTGATGAACCCCAAGGCCATCCTGTTCTTCATTTCCTTTTTCATCCAGTTCGTCGATGCGGCCTATCCCCATCCCGTGCTGTCGTTCGCCATCCTCGGCGGGATCGTGCAGGTGTGCAGCGCGCTGTATCTTTCGGCGCTGATCTTCGGCGGTGCGCACCTGGCGGCGCAGTTCCGGCGGCGACGGAAATTGTCATCGCTTGCGACCGGCGGCGTCGGTGCCACGTTCATCGGCTTCGGCGTCAAGCTGGCCAATACGACGCTGGGCTGAAAAAACGACGCTGGGCTGAAAAAAGGTTGGATCAAGGCATGCCTTGCCTGGCGCGGTGCCGGTTGTGAATCGAATTGCGGGCTGTGCAGAACATCGGGAGGACACATGACTGACAGCAGAAAACTTCGGATATCCCTGGTGCTGATCGCCTGGCTGGTACTGGTGATCGCGGCCATGGCCTACAAGTTCATCGTCGTCGGCAGCACCGGGGAATCCAGGGACGGGCGCACCGTGATCCTGATCGAGCCGGTGGAGCGGACCTTCGTGCTCAAGGAGATGCGCGGCTTTCTCACCGGCGTGCAGCAGCTGTCGTTGGCGCTTGCCGACGAGGACCTTGCGCTGGTTGCCAAGCACGCGCGCGCCATGGGCAAGGACAGCGACCCGAAGTCGCCGGAATCGGTGGCGCTGATGGGCAAGCTGCCGCTGGAGTTCAAGACCCTGGGTTTCAGCGTGCACGCCGATTTCGACCGCTTGGCCAAGGACGCCGACGCAAAGGCCGCGCCGCGGGACCTGCTCAGGCAACTGGGCACGACAATGCAGAAGTGCGTTGCCTGCCATGATCGCTATCAGTTTGGCGTGGCAGGGCTTCAAGCCGACGCCACGGGAACGCGATGAGTCGATGGGGCGCAGTTCCCCGGGGTGGGCACCGGGCTAGAGACGTGACAACGGGTCAGGCGGGAATGTCGTCGTCGTCGCATGGCGAATTGCGGTCGGCGCGCGCCTTGCGCGCGGATTCCCTGAGCTTCTG
>CAXNGL010000186.1:0-6584 GCA_964201515.1 Burkholderiales bacterium | reverse complement strand
GCCACTGAGTTCGCGCCAAGGCAGCGGCGCTGTGGCGGGCAACGCAATGCCGATGATCCTGCACAGCATTGACGCCTTGCTGGCCGTGCCCGAGATCGAATTGGTATTTGTGGTGCTGGCGCCGGGCGACGCGCAGTTCCGGATGATCGATCTGGGTGCGCGGTCGAATCGTGTCGCGCCGCTGTACTGCGGCGGGGCTTCGCGGCGCGACAGCGTGTTGAATGGCCTGGTTGCAGCGTCCAGCAGCGTGGAAACCGACGACTGGATGCTGGTGCATGATGCGGCGCGGCCTTGCCTTGGGGTGGTGGAACTGCGCAAGCTGATCGACGTCGTGAGTTCCGATGTGAACGGGGCATCTGCCAGCGGCGGCATCCTGGCGCTGCCGGTGGCCGACACCTTGAAGCGCGCCACCACAGGGACGGGGCAGGCCCGCGTCATCGATGCCACGGTTCCGCGCGACGGCCTGTGGCAGGCGCAGACGCCGCAGATGTTCCGCTTCGGAGTGCTGCTGGATGCCTTGCGCGGCGACCCGGCCGCCACGGATGAGGCATCGGCGGTGGAAAAGCTGGGCCTCAGGCCGCGCCTGGTCGAGGGCAGTTCGCGCAACATCAAGGTGACCTACGGGCCGGACCTTGCCCTGGCAGCGCTCATACTGCAAGCCGCTGCGACACAGCCGGCCCCGAATCCGCAGTGAAAACGACAGGAACACTCGATCATGATTGACATGCGCATAGGCCAGGGATTCGACGTGCACGCGCTGGTGGCCGGGCGCAAGCTCATCATCGGGGGCGTGGATATCCCCTACGAAAAGGGTCTCGACGGCCATTCCGATGCCGATGTGCTGCTGCACGCCATCTGCGATGCGCTGCTGGGTGCCGCGGGCCTGGGCGACATCGGGCGGCATTTCCCGGATACGGATCCGCGCTACAAGGGCGCGGACAGCCGGGTGTTGCTGCGTGCCGTCGCCGAAAAAATCGCCACCGCCCATTACGCGGTGGTGAACATCGATGCCACCATCATCGCCCAGGCGCCAAAGATGGCGCCGCACGCGGAGCGCATGGCGGCCAATATTGCCGCCGACCTCGGCATTGCCCGCGGCGCAGTGAATATCAAGGCCAAGACCACCGAACGCCTCGGATTCACCGGGCGCGGGGAAGGCATTGCCGCCGAGGCTGTTGCGCTGCTGTCAGGTGACGTGAAGTACCAGAGTCCGGCGACCTAGTGTCGGCGATGCCTTCGTGGACACGGGCGCACCGACGGTGACCCTGTTCCAGAGCATTGTCGGGCTCACCGCACCGCTGTTCCTGCTCGTGTTGCTGGGTTACCTGCTGGGTGCGTGGGCACGCTGGCCAAAGAGCGTCGCGGATGCGCTGACGCGTTTCGTGTTCGTGGCGGCCATCCCGGCCATGCTGTTTCATATCATGAGCCGGTTCTCGGAAATGCCTCGCGCGGATGTCAGCCTGCTGGCGGCATTCTTTGGTGCTTGTTTCCTCGTATTCATTGCCGGGCGCTTGCTGTCACGCTGGCTGTTTCACCTCGACGGCGAGTCGCAGTCCGTGTTTGCGATGGGCGGGATTTTCTGCAACATCGTGCTCCTCGGGCTGCCTATCGCCAAAGTCACGTTGGGCGATGCTGCCAT
This sequence comes from Burkholderiales bacterium, assembly GCA_964201515.1. Classification (GTDB taxonomy): domain Bacteria; phylum Pseudomonadota; class Gammaproteobacteria; order Burkholderiales; family SG8-39; genus CAIYPG01. The sequence goes on along the minus strand of CAXNGL010000186.1, from coordinate 4,945 downwards.
CCCGGCCGTGTCGCTGGTGCTGGTATTCAATGCCTTCATCCTGTGGACGGTGGTGACAGTGTCGATCGAATGGGCGCGCCACGGTGCCGCGTCCTGGGCGGGCATCGGGCGCACCGCGCGCGGCGTGCTGACCAATCCGGTGGTGGTGGGCATTCTCGGCGGCACGGCGTTTGGCTTCACCGGGCTTGCATTGCCGGATGTGGTGGACCGGACCCTTGGCATGGTCGGTCAATCGGCGGTACCGCTGTCGCTGGTAGCGCTGGGTCTGGGGCTGGCGCAATACGGCGTGCGTGACGGCTGGCGGCAGAGCCTCGGCATCGTTCTGATCAAGGCGGTGCTCATGCCAGCGACCGCCTATGCGCTGGCGAGGATGATCGGTCTGCCGCCCCTGGAAACGCGCGTGGTCACCGTGCTTGCCGCCATGCCCGTGGGCGCCAATGTGTACCTGATGGCAGAGCAGTTCAAGGTGATGGGCGGTCCGGTGGCCTCCAGCCTGGTGATCTCAACCCTGGTGGCCTCCGTCAGCGTGCCGCTGGTGTTGACCCTGACCGAAGCATGAGCGCCGGTGCGCGCATGCCAGGGGGAGCGAGCGCAGGCGCACCATCGGGCCGAACCCGGCTGTTCTTCGCCCTGTGGCCAGGCCAGCGCGTGCGTGCGTCGCTATCCGCCTTGGCGCGGGTGTCGAAGGCCGACCGCGGCGGACGCATCATGCAGCCGCGCAACCTGCACCTGACACTGGCCTTTCTGGGCGATACCGTGGAGGCGCATCGTGACGCCGCGGTGGTCGCCGCCTCGCGGCTGAAAATGTCGCCCTTCAGCCTGAGCATCGATCGCAGCGGCTATTTCAGGCAGGCGCGCGATCGCTGCGTCTTTTGGGTGGGTTGCGACGCCGAGCCTTCGTTGTCCGCGCTGGCAGCCAGCTTGCACGCGGCACTACGGGAGGCCGGCGTGCCTTTCGATCGCAAGCCTTTCGTGCCGCATGTCACGCTGCTGCGCGATGCGCGAGCGCCCACCGCCGCGTTGGTTTTTCCGCCCGTGCTGTGGACGGTTCGGGATTTCGCATTGATCGCCTCGACTCGCGACGCCCATGGACCGCTGTACCGGATCGACGCGGGGCCCATGGGTGCCGCGACCTGATACCGCGAGGCGCAGGCCGGGCCCGCGGGCACGTTGTGACGCGCCCGCTTAAACTGCGACCATGAACGACGAGGAAGACAGCAAGAAGCGAAAGCTCGATCTGCTGGCACTGGGATTTCTTGTGCTTGTCGCCACGTTGTTGCTGGTGGGGGTTGGGCTGGCCTTGCGCACCTGGGTCGCAGAGCGCGCGGCTGGCCCGGTACGGCTGCCGATCGAGGCACGGGCCACGCCATCGGTTTTGATCGACACGCTCAAGCAGCAACTCGCCGGCGGCGTGGAGCGAGTTGCCAGAATCCTGTCGGATGCGCGTTCGCCACAGGCGCCGCCGGTTGCGTCGCAGGCGCAGCGAGCGCCTGCCGGTGCTTCGGGGGCGACGAAAGCGCTGCCCGCAACCAGCGCGGATCCCAAGCTCGCTTATCCAGTCATCGGCGTGCCGGAAGGTCATCAGGTGCCGGTGATGCCGCCGCAGGGCCGATGGACCTACGACGTGTACTTCGGGCCGGGCTGGCAGAAAAATGGGCAACTGCTCTACAGCACGCATCGCCTGCCTGAAAAATCGGGAGGCAAGCTGGGCGCGAACATGTCATGGTTGGCCGGCGGGGGACAGGCGTCGAACTGGTTTCTTGGCGTGTTGGAAGCAGATCATCCCTCGCATGCGAACACCCGCTTTCCGGGCTTCTTCATGCATCCGCTTTACCTGCCGCAGTCCCTGGTGCCGGGCAGCCGTGTGCTTTGGGAGTTTCCCTGGCAGGGTGCTGGCAAGGGGCAGGTGCGGCGGTTCGACATGCGCGTGGTGAACTGGGAGAACGTGACTGTGCCGGCAGGTGCTTTCAGCGCGGTGCATCTGGAAGGCCGGCTGCAGTACGTCGACAATGAGGCGATCAAGGCGGAGGTGCGCTACAGCCTGTGGTATGCCCCGCAAGCAAAACAGGTGGTGCGTGTGCTCTGGCTCGGACGTTCGCCTGATGAGGGCGCGGCGGAGATGATCGCGGAGCTTGCGACCTATGCCGGGCCATGACCTCGAATCCCTTTCAGGAGCCGCCTGCGCGCTTTTTTCGCGCTGTTATCGCGGTTGACAGTAGAGCGCCGCAGTGTCTACTCTGGGATCGACAGCATTTGAAACCGCAGGCGACGACGGCAACTGCCGACGCGACCCGCACCAAAGGAGAGAGCATGAGCAAGGAATCGCACCTGTCGGCGCAGAAAATCCGCGCCCGCCTCAAGCACCCGGTCATCGACGCCGACGGCCACTGGATCGAGTTCGGCCCCTATGTGCGCGAGGAAATGCGCCGCATCGGTGGCGCTCGCGCGGTGGAGGGCTTCACGTTCTTCTCCGGACTTTCGGAGAAGAATCTGGCCATGACGCCATCTGAACGGTTGCAAAAGCGCGTCACGCAGGGCCCCTGGTACACGCAACCGGCGCGCAACACGCGCGATCGTGCCACCGCCATGATGCCCAAGCTCATGTACGAGCGCATGGACGAACTGGGCCTGGATTTCTCCGTGCTCTATCCCTCAGCGGGAATGGCCACGGTGCGCATCCCGGACGACAGCCTGCGCGCGCATACCTGCCGCGCATTCAATACCTTCTGCGCCGAGTACTTCGCGCCCTATGCCGACCGCTTGACGCCGACGGCAATGATCCCCATGCACACGCCCGAAGAGGCCATCGCCGAACTGGAATACGCGGTGAAGACGCTCGGGCTCAAGGTGATCTGCATGAGCAGCCTGATTCCGCGCCGGGTCGGCGCCGATGGCCCCAACCCAAGCCATCCCGACTTGCGCCACAGCTCGGCCGGCGGCGTCTGGTACGACATGCTCGGCATCGACAGCGCCTACAACTACGACCCGGTATGGCAGAAGTGTGTCGAGCTGGGTGTTTCGCCCACATTCCATTCGGGAACGCGCGGCATCGGCACGCGCTCCTCGCCGACCAACTTCGTCTACAACCACATCGGCCATTTTGCCGCCGCCTGCGAGGCCGTGTGCAAGGCGCTCTACATCGGCGGCGTGACGCGGCGCTTTCCGACCCTCAAGTTCGGCTTCCTTGAAGGCGGCGTGGGTTATGCGTGCCAGTTGCTGGCCGACATGAACGGCCATTGGGAGAAGCGCAACGCCAAGGCGCTGGCGGAGAACAACCCGCGCAACGTCAAGGTCAAGGAGTTGATCAGGCTGGCCAAGCAGTACGGCGACCCGCGCATTGCGCAGGCGCTGGCCGAGCCCGACGGCGTCTACGACACCGTCACCACCATCAAGGGGGCATTCCTCACCAGTGGCAACGACAGCCTGGACGACTTCGCCGCCTGCAAGATCAGGAAGAGCGAGGACGTCAACGCGCTCTTCGTCGACAACTTCTACTTCGGTTGCGAAGCCGACGACCCGATGAATGCCTGGGCCTTCAGCAGGAAGCACAATCCGGGCGGGGCGCGCATCCGCGCCTTGTTCGGTTCCGATGTCGGCCATTTCGACGTGCAGGAGATGGCCGGTGTGCTGCCCGAGGCCTATGAACTGGTCGAACATGGGCTCATCACCGATGCCGACTTCAAGGACTTCATGTTCACCAACCCGGTGCAGTTCTACGGCGAGGCCAACCCTGACTTTTACAAGGGCACCAAGGTCGAGAAGGAGGCGGCGGCGCTGCTCAAGACGCTGCGGGCGAGGCAATCCGCGACGTCGGGAAGGGGCGCAGGGAGGAGTTCCCGCCGGCCGGTCCGGCGCTAGGGGTCGGTTGAAAAAGAGGGGGGGGCAAGTCCCCTTGACCCCCTGCTTTCGGGGTTGTTGAAAACCACTTCCCTCTGCCACCAACGCAAGTCGATGGTCATTGGGTTCGTCGGGAAGCGATTTGCAACAACCTCCTGAAGACGAATGTGCCCGCAGCGGGATGCCTGACCGGAGCCGATGGCTCAGGCAGATGTCGATGCGCGGGACGGCGGTGCGCTCGTGCGCCCGCGGTGCAACAGCCACAATGACGCCACTGCCGGCAGCACCAGCACGCCAAAGGTGTAGGCGTAGTTGTGGATCGCCGAGTAGATACCGGCAAAGACCAGTGGCGTGATCACTGCGCTGGTGTTGTTCAACAGCAGTGAACCGCTGGTGGCGACGCTCACCTTGCCGGGTGGGGCGAGGCGGGCGGTCTCACTCAGGTAGGCGCCGTGCCAGCCGCTGCCGGTGGCCCCCATCAGGAAGAACAGCAGTGCGATCGCGATGATGGGCCAGGACGGGCCCAGCGTCGCGCAGGTAAGCGAGACCACCAGCAGGATCGCGGTGAGGATCATCAGCACCTGCAGGCAGTTCCCGGTGCGGTCGGCCATCCAGCCCCAGAACAGCCGCCCGGACACGCCGCCGACCTGCGCGATGCTGAGGATCAGCCCGGCCTGCACCAGCGGGATCTTCAATTCCTCGTACAGCATGGTGACGGTGAAATTCTGCATCGTCATCTGGCTGCAGATCAGGAGGCCGCCGACGATGGACAGTCGGCGCAGCGCCGGGATGCTCCACATCAGCGTGAGCGCCGCGAACGGGTTGGAGGCCAGGGGCACGTTCGGGTTGCGGTCATCGTCCCAGTGCCTGCGCCGCCATTGCATGGCAGCGACCATGCCCAGCACCACGGTGGCGTAGATCCACAGCGCGCCCTGCCAGCCGATGAGCAGCGCCAGGCCGGGCGCGGTGAGCGCGGCGGCCAGCGCGCCCAGCGGAACGCCGGTCTGCTTGAGCGAGAACACCATGTTGCGGCGACGCTCCGCGGTGTAGCGCAGCAGCAGATGCGATGAGGCCGGCGTGAGCAACGCGTAACCGAAGCCGATGCAGG
>CAXNGL010000185.1:0-6627 GCA_964201515.1 Burkholderiales bacterium | reverse complement strand
GAATTCCTTGAAATCGTTTGCAGGAAAATTTCCTCGCGCGATCAGGGTCATCGGGACATCGGCCACCAGTCCAATATATTCAAAGTCAGTGAGCGGGTTGTAATCGAGCTTGCGGTACAGCGTTGCGCTGGTAGCCATGCCGATATGATGGAACAGCAGCGTGTGCCCGTCCGGAGACGCCTTGGCGACGTGTGTCACGCCAATATTGCCTCCCGCGCCACCAATGTTCTCGATCTGGATGGTCTGCTTGAGCTGCTTGCCCATCGCCACTCCCAGGTTGCGCGCCAGCGTGTCGGTCGGCCCACCTGCGGCAAAGGGAACGACCATGGTGATGGACTTGGTCGGGTACTGCGCCGAGGCCATGCCCGAGAGCAGCGCGAGCATCAATGTAGCCATACATGTGGATATTTTCATCAAATCCTCCGTACTTTTGAGGCCAGTGTCGCCGGAATGGCTGACCGACCCAGTCATCGTTACGCGCGCAATCTCAACCGAAAGATCCCTAAAGTTCCGCTGTATGCGCAAATACGACCTTGCAGCGCAGTTTTACACAAACAACCCACGCCAGCCTTGCATTCCGCAGAGAACGAATCGGATAACAATTAGCTTGGATCAGGCGCTCGCCGAGAAGTTCGCGGCGACGATTCATTTCGACTCGGGGCGCCGCAAGCGGAGGCAGCACAGTGAAGCAATCCCAGACCCATGCAGCCCGGGAACAGACACCGACAACCGCAGATATGGCGCGCCCGAGACGATTCGAACGTCCGACCCCTGCCTTCGGAGGGCAGTACTCTATCCAGCTGAGCTACGGGCGCGTTGGGGACGCTAAGTCTACGTTTTTTCGGAGAATTCGTCCACCGGAGCGCGGCTCCCGCTTCCGCGAACCGGGGCCTTGCGGCTATAATTCGCGCTCTTTCAAGCCACTCACGAAAAGGCGGCGGCCATGAGCACTCAGGACTCCGAACACGAATCGATGATCAAGACGCCGACCCAATTGGTGGTCGTGATGGTCCTGGCATTTGTCGTACCGGTGGTTTTGCTGATCATGCTGGCGCAGTTTGTCCTGTCTGCCCGCAAACCCGACGACGCCACATTGGCAGTGGAAGCCGTCGTGTCACGTATCAAGCCCGTGGCCAACGTCAGCATCTCCGAAGCCGGTTCCGGGGGCGGCGCGCGCACCGGCGACGAGATCGTCAAGGCGGCCTGCGCGGCCTGCCACACCACCGGGGCGGCCAATGCGCCGAAGATCGGCGATAAGGGGGCCTGGGCTCCAAGGTTGGGACTGGGGCTCGACGGCCTGGTCAAGAGTGCCATCAAGGGCAAGGGCGGGATGCCCCCTCGCGGCGGCCTGCCCGACATTACGGACTATGAAATGGCACGTGCCATCGTCGTCATGGCGAACCAATCCGGCGCCAGTTTCAAGGAACCTGCTGCGCCCAAGGAAGCCGCCAAGAAGTAGCTTTTCTTCCGTACCGGGCGGCGTTGACCTCTGCGCCGACCCGGGCCTGTCCCGGCACGCGCATCACGTGCACTCGCGCAATGGCCTGACGGGTCCGCTATCGATCCGGAACGACCCAGAAAACGCGACCCGATCAACCCGGACATTGGACGCACAGACATGATTCCGCACCTGACCACCGCACTGACCGGACCGCTGCAGGACCTGGAGCAACGCATCCTCGACGGATCGAGCGCGATCGAACACTGGTTTCGCGGCCAGTGGCAGGAACACACCCCGCCGATCTACGGCTCGGTGGACCTGCGCAATTCCGGTTTCAAGCTGGCGCCGGTGGACATGAATCTCTTCCCCGGTGGCTTCAACAACCTGAACCCGGCATTCCAGCCCTTGTGCGTGCAGGCCGCCATGTCGGCGATCGAGAAGATCTGCCCGGATGCGAAGAACCTGCTGCTGATCCCGGAGAACCACACGCGCAACACCTTCTACCTGCAGAATGTGGCTCGCCTGGCGAAAATCATGCGCCAGGCCGGACTGAACGTGCGCATCGGCACGCTCAACCCGGCGATCACCGAGGCGACGGCCATCGAGGTGCCGGACAATCCTCCCTTGATGGTGGAACCGCTGGTGCGCGACAACCGCCGCGTCGGACTCAAGGACTTCGACCCGTGCACCATCCTGCTCAACAACGATCTTTCGGCCGGCATCCCGGACATCCTGCGCGACCTGCACGAGCAATTCCTGCTGCCACCGCTGCATGCCGGCTGGGCGGTGCGCCGAAAATCCAACCACTTTGCCGCCTATGACGATGTGGTGAAGGAGTTCGCGCAACTGCTCGCCATCGACCCGTGGCTGGTCAATCCCTACTTCGCGGTCTGCGGCGAAGTGAACTTCCAGGAGCGGGCCGGCGAAGAATGCCTGCGCACCAATGTCGAAGCCCTGCTGGCGCAAGTGCGCGCCAAGTACCTCGAATACGGCATCAAGGAGACGCCCTACGTGGTGGTCAAGGCGGATGCCGGCACCTACGGCATGGGCGTGATGACGGCCAAGACGCCGGAAGACGTCGTCGGCCTGAACCGCAAGCAGCGCAACAAGATGGCGGTGGTGAAGGAGGGCCTGGCGGTCAGCAACGTCATCATGCAGGAAGGCATCCACACCTACGAGCGCATCAACGACGCGGTCGCCGAACCGGTCGTCTACATGATCGACCGTTATGTCGTCGGGGGGTTTTATCGCGTGCACACCGGGCGCGGCGTGGATGAAAATCTCAATGCCCCCGGCATGCATTTCGAGCCGCTCGCGTTCGAGGATTGCTGCACCACGCCCGACCACCTGGGCCAGCCCGGCGACGGCCCCAACCGCTTCTATTCCTATGGCGTCGTGGCGCGGCTGGCGCAACTCGCCGCGGCGGTGGAACTGGAACGCACGGCGCCGGCGGCGTAGCCCGGGCACGATCATGAAGCTGGGCTTCGTCGTCGATCCGCTCCACACCTTCAAGGTGTACAAGGACTCGACCTACGCCATGCTCGTCGAAGCCGACGCACGCGGCCATGAGCTGTATGCCATGCGCCAGCAAGACCTGGTCTGGAAGCGCGGCAAGGTGTTCGGTGTGGCGCGCCAGGTGACACTGCGCAAGCACCCGGTCGACTGGTACAGCCTCGACCCCGAGGTCGAGATCCCCCTGCATGAATTCGACGCCGTGATCATGCGCAAGGATCCGCCGTTCGACATCGAGTACGTCACCAGCACCTGGATGCTGGAAGTGGCGGTGCGCCAGGGCGCGCGCGTGTTCAACGACCCGCGTGCCATACGCGACCACAGCGAGAAACTTGCCATTGCCGAATTCGGCGCATTCACGGCGCCCACCCTGGTGTCGCGACTGGCGAGCCAGATCGACGCATTCATCGACGAACATGCCGACGTGGTGTTGAAGCCGCTCGACGGGCACGGTGGTCAGTCGGTGTTTCGCGTACGCGAAGACGACCCCAATCGCAACGTCATCATCGAAACCCTGACGCAACTGGGGGCGCGCAGCGTGATGGCGCAACGCTACCTCCCGGAAATCGCCGATGGCGACAAGCGCGTGCTCCTCATCGGCGGAAAGCCCGTGCCGCACAGCCTGGCGCGCGTGCCGCGCGCCGGCGAGTCGCGCGGCAACCTCGCGGCGGGCGGAACCGGCGTCGCCCGCCCGTTGACGGAGCGCGATCGCGAGATCGCCGAAGCGCTGGGCCCGGAACTGGCGCGTCGCGGGCTGTTGCTGGTGGGCCTCGATGTCATCGGCACCTGCCTGACCGAAGTCAATGTCACCAGCCCGACCTGCTTTCGCGAAATCACGGAGCAGACCGGGTTCAACGTGGCGGGCATGTTCATGGACGCGCTGGAGGCAGCGGCGCGGACGCCGCGCTAGACGGGGCCAGGTACGCGCATGGTTGGAATCCTCATCATTTCCCACGGCGCCTTCGGCGCGGCGCTGGTCGATTGCGCCAGCCACGTGCTGGGCAAGCGCCCCCTGCGCGTGCGGCAGGTTGGCATCACCTTGCACGACGATCCCGAGGCCATCCTGCCGCAGGCGCAGGACCTGGTGCGCCAACTCGACTCCGGCGAAGGCGTGCTGGTGCTGACCGACATCCTGGGCGCGACGCCCTCGAACGTCGCCACCCGGCTGCTGGTTCCCGGCCGGATCGAAGGCGTGTCCGGGGTCAGCCTTCCCATGCTGATCCGCGCGCTGACCTACCGCGAGGAACCGCTTGCCAGCGTCGTCGCGAAAGCCATCAGCGGCGGCCAGGACGGCGCCTCGCAACTCGAAGTGCCGCGCTGACATGCCGCAATCCGAAGCCGAAATCGTCAACAAGCTCGGGTTGCATGCGCGCGCCTCGGCGAAGCTCACCCAGACCGCCGGGCAGTTCACCGCCGAGGTGTGGCTGTCGCGCAATGGTCGCCGCGTCAACGCCAAGAGCATTATGGGCGTCATGATGCTGGCCGCCGGCAAGGGGTCCACGGTCACGGTCGAGACGAACGGCGGCGATGCCGATGCCGCGCTCGCCGCCATCCTCAAGCTCATCGCCGGGCGTTTCGGCGAACCTGAATGAACGTGAGCAACACACACCCATCCGTGGCCGCCGCTGACGCGGCGTCATTGGGCTCGTCCAGCACGGCGAGCTTCACCCTGCACGGCGCCGGCGTCTCCGGCGGCATCGCCATCGGCTACGCCCACCTGGTATCCACGGCGCGACTGGAAGTCGCCCATTACGACATCGGCAGCGAAGGCATCGAGCTCGAACTCGAGCGCTTCGACGATGCCGTCAACCAGGTGCGCAACGAACTCGATTCGCTGCCGGCCGGCATTGCCGTCGGCGCGCCAGCCGAGCTGGGGGCCTTCCTGGCCGTGCACCGCATGCTCCTCGATGACCACAGCCTGTCGGTGGCGCCGCGCGAGCTGGTGCGCGCACGCCGCTGCAATGCGGAATGGGCGCTGGTGCAGCAGATGGAAATGCTGGTCGCCCAGTTCGATGAAATCGAAGACGCCTACCTGCGCGAGCGGCAGAACGACGTCATGCAGGTCGTCGAGCGCGTGTTGAAGGCCATGGCCGGCGGCGCCAATGCCCCGGCGGCGCCGGCACGCGAGGAGAACATCATCGTGGTGGCCCACGACCTGTCGCCCGCCGACATGATGATGTTCAAGCAGCATCGCTTCGCGGGGTTCGTCACCGACCTGGGCGGCGTCACCTCGCACACCGCCATCGTGGCGCGCAGCCTGGCCATCCCCGCCATCGTCGGCCTGCACCGCGCGCGCAGCCTGCTGCGCGAGAACGAGCACATCATCGTCGATGGGGTCAACGGCGTGCTCATCGTCAATCCCGACGAGCGCGTGCTGTCCGAGTATCACCTGCGCCAGAAAGAGATCGAGCTCGCACGCGAAAAGCTCAAGCGCCTGCGCAGGACGCCGTCGCGCACCCTCGACGGCCTGTCGGTCGAGTTGCACGCCAATATCGAATTGCCGCAGGACGTGGGCGAGGCGCTGGCGTCGGGTGCCGACGGGATTGGTCTGTTTCGCAGTGAATTCCTGTTCCTGAACCGCCGCGAACTGCCCGGCGAAGATGAGCAGTTCGAAGCCTACCGTGATGTCGCGCGCAGCATGGAGGGCAAGCCGGTGACCATCCGCACGCTCGACCTGGGCGCCGACAAGAACGTCACCGGCGCCCATGCGCCGGGGCCCAATCCGGCGCTGGGGCTGCGCGCCATTCGCTACTGCCTGGCCGAGCCACAGATGTTCCTTGCGCAGTTGCGCGCGATCCTGCGCGCATCCTGCTTCGGCAAGGTGCACCTGCTGATTCCCATGATCGCGCACGCCCACGAAGTCGAGCAGGCCCTCAAGGCGCTCGCCCAGGCACGCGCGTCGCTGGACGCCGATGCAATCCCATACGACAGGGCAATGCCGGTGGGCGGCATGGTGGAAGTGCCCGCGGCGGCGCTGTCCCTCGGCACGCTGATCCGCAAGCTGGATTTTGTGTCCATCGGCACCAACGACCTGATCCAGTACACGCTGGCCATCGATCGCACCGACGATGCGGTGGCGCACCTGTACGACCCCACCCATCCCGCGGTGCTGCAGCTCATCGCCGCCACCATTCGTACTGCCAATCGCGCCGGCAAGCCGGTGGCGGTCTGCGGCGAGATGGCCGGCGACCTGTCGCTGACACGGCTGTTGCTCGGCCTTGGCCTGCGCAGCTTTTCCATGCATCCGGCACAGCTGCTGGCCATCAAACAACAGGTGCTGCGCTCGGCATTGCCTGAAATCGAGGCAACCGCGCGCCGGATCCTGCGCGCGGCGCATCCCGACCGGGCCCGCGCGCTGCTCGAGACGCTGAACGCCTGAGCCTTCGTTGCATCGTTGTTGGCAGGGTTCGTCGTAGCATCGCGCCGTACCAGCCGTCCCACGCAGCACCCTTTTCGGGAGCAAACCCATGATCGTACGCATCGCCGTCCAATTGCTTGCCGCCGCTCTTGCCGCGTCGCTGCCCGCCATCGCCGCGGCACAGGCCTATCCGAACAAGCCGGTGAAGTTCGTGGTGCCCTTTCCGGCGGGCAGCGCCACCGACCAGGTGGCGCGCGTGACGGCACAGGAACTTCAGGAAGCCTTTGGACAACCGTTCCTGATCGACAACAAGCCC
>CAXNGL010000184.1:0-6671 GCA_964201515.1 Burkholderiales bacterium | reverse complement strand
AGAAGAATGCCGGGCAGACCTGCATCGGCCGCAACGGCGAGTTGACCGACCTGTACGGCCTGACCGTGTTCCTGGCGAGTGCTGCCTCCAGTTACATCACAGGGCAAACCATCATGATCGACGGCGGCTTCACCGCCAAATGAAAATCGAAGCGGTGGGAATTGCGGCTCTGACATGCACGCTTACCACGGCCACGATCCGCGTCGCAAACCGGGCCTGGTACTGGGCCACGAGTTTTGCGGCACCGTGGTGGACAGCGCGTCGCCGCTGTACGCAAAGGGCACCCGAGTCACTGGCAACCCGCTGATCACCTGCGGCACCTGCGACTATTGTGTTCAAGGGCGCAACAACCTGTGCGAGCACCGAACCATGGTCGGCATGACACGGCCGGGGGCATTCGCCGACCTGATGTCCATCCCTGCTGCAGGGTAGCCGCAGCCCGTGGCGATAGGTGTCCGACAGCGTAAGCGGCTCAAGCAGCAAAGTGCAGCCCCGCCTCGCGCACCCGACCCTTGGGCGGCGGCTGCGCATCCAGCCCCAGGTGAGCAAGGATCTTCTCGATCACCGCCAGCTCCAGGATGGCGGCGATGGTCTCGAATGCCGCGTATGCCGCAGCCCCCTCCAGCGGCGTGGCGACCGGGGAGAAGGTGTTGGTCTCATGCTTCATCTGGGCGATCACGATTTTCATCGGCTTCTCGCGAAAAGTTGATTGAACGTTGAGGGAAAGCAACTCACGCGCGATTGTGCTTGCGCGCATCGGCAGTCGCCTGCCCGCCAAGCTTCGCCTCTCCCGCCGGCACGCGCTTGACCAGGCCTGCCAGGGGCGAGGCGCCAATGCGCGCCAGCACCACGGCGCGGATCTGCTTTTCGAATTGCGCCGCGGCGCGCGAACGCGGCCGCTCGCGCGCGCGGATGATACGCAGGCGATTCGGAAACGCGGGCCGAAACGGCACGCCCACCAGCGCCGGCCGGCCGGCAGCGATCAGCTGGAACGGGTCCATCACGGCCAGGCCCGCCCCCGCGGCGACCAGGTCGAGGGCCTGCTGTGACTGGTTGATCACGATATCCACATCGCGCCGCTCGCCTTCCGCGCGCAAGGCCTTTCTCACCAGGGCGCCGATCGAAGTGTCTTCGCGGTAGCTGATCAGGCGCTCGCGCAGCAGGTCGCGCGCGCTCACGCTCCTGCGCTGCGCGAGCGCGTGGCTCTTGAGCATCACGCACACGCCTTCGGCCTCGCAGATGACCTCGCCGTCGAGGTAGGGATTGTCGATGGGCTGGTGCACGACGCCGAAGTCGGCGCGGCTTTCGGCAACCCGGTCGGCGATCATCTCGGTGGGCAGGATCATTACCTCGACGCGGATGTTGGGCCGCTCGCGGGCGAACTGCACCAGCGCCGGGGTGATGAAGGCATGCGCCACCGAGCCCGGCGCGGCCACCGTCACGCTGCCCGCATGGCCTTCACGCAATTGCCGGATGTGCGAGGCGATGCCGTCGAGATCGCCACGCACGCGCTGCACCAGTGGCAGCAAGGTCTCGGCTTCCGGGCTGGGGAACACCCGCCCGCGCACGCGCCGGAACAGCACGAACCCGGCCGCCTCCTCGGCCAGTCGCAGCGACTTGCTGATCGCCGGCTGCGAAACGTCGAGCGCACGCGCCGCCTGGCCGATCGAACCGGCGCGCATCACGGCTTCGAATACCTCCAGCTGGCGCAGGTTCATTGATAACCAAAAGTTTTCGTTATGGATACCTTGAGTGTAGCCACTGCTTTGCATAATGGCGCAACCTTTTGCGTAACCGGAGCGACCTTGACCAGTATCGGAGTGGACATCGGCGGCACTTTCACCGACGTGGTGGCGATCGACGCCGCCGGCGGCTTGCGCATCGCCAAGTTGCCCTCGACCCGTTCGGATCCGAGTGCGGCGGTGCGCACGGTGCTCAAGAGCCTGCTGCCGCAATGGAACATCGCGCCCGCCGATGTGGCCTGTTTCGCCCACGGCACCACCGTTGCGACCAACGCGGTGCTGGAGCGCCGTGGTGCGCGCCTGGGGCTCATCACCAGCGCCGGCTTCGAGGATGTTCTGGAGATCGGACGCCAGAACCGGCGCCAGATCTACCAGTTGTTGCTCAAGCCGGAAACGCCGGGCTTCCTGGCGCCGCGCGCGCGCCGCCGCGGCGTGGTGGAATCTATCGACGCCGACGGTACCGTGCTGACTCCGCTGGACACCGCCTCGCTTGAACAGGCCGTCAACGAGCTGGTGGCCGAAGGGGTCGAGGCGATCGCGGTGTGCTTCCTGTTCTCCTTCGTCAACCCGGCGCATGAGCGCCGCGCCGCCGAATTCATCCGCGTGCGGCACCCGCGCCTGATGGTGTCGATTTCCTCCGAAGTCGACCCGGCGTTCCGCGAATTCGAGCGCACCGTAGTGACCTCCTTCGACGCCTACGTGAAGTCGGGCCTCGACCGCTACCTGGCCGACATGGAGCGCGACTTGCAGGCGGCCGGGGTGCCCGCGCCCCTGCAGATCATGCAGTCGCGCGGCGGCGTGTGTTCGGCACGCATCGCCAGGCAACGCCCGATCCGCCTGTTTCTTTCCGGTCCCGCCGCCGGAGTGGTCGGCGCGCGCGAAACCGGCCGCTCGGTGGGCCACGAAGACCTGATCACGGTCGACATCGGCGGCACCAGTTGCGATATCGCGCTCATCGCGAAAGGCCAGCCGGTGATCCGCCCCGAGGGTTTGCTGGACGGCTTTCGCATCCGCGTGCCGATGGTGGATGTGAATTCGATTGGTGCCGGCGGCGGCAGCATTGCCTGGATCGATGCCGGCGGCGGCCTGCGCGTGGGCCCGCAATCGGCCGGCGCGGAACCCGGTCCGGCCTGTTACGGGCGCGGCGGCAGTCAAGCCACCGTGACCGACGCCTCGATCGTGCTGGGTTACCTCGATCCGGCGTACTTCGCTGGCGGCACGCTCGGCCTCGATGCGCAACTGGCGGCGCGTGCGGTCGAGGAAAACGTGGCAAAGCCGCTCGGCCTCACCCTGCGCCAGGCGGCGCTTGGCATTCACCGCGTGCTCAATGCGCAAATGGCCGAGGGCATTCGCCTGGTATCCATCAGTCGCGGGGTGGATCCACGCCGTTTTTCGCTGATGCCATTCGGCGGCGGCGGTGCCCTGCACGCCACGGCGCTTGCCGCCGAACTGGGCATCAACACCATCGTGGTGCCGCGCTACCCGGGCGTGCTGTGCGCCTCGGGCCTGCTCTCGGCATTGATCGAGCACGAGTCCGCCGCCGGCTTCATGACCCGGTTCGCCGACGCGCAGGTCGCCGACATCCTGAGCATCTGCGCGCAGCTGGGCGCAGAATGCGCCGCGCGCATGGCGGAGGAAGGTGTGGCGCCGGATCGGGTGAGCACCACCTGCTACGCCGATGTCTGCTACGTCGGCCAGGCACACCATATCGAGGTACCGCTGGCGATCGATGATCCCGCAGAGCTGATTGCATCGCTGTACGACGCGTTCTGCGTGCTGTATGACCAGATGTACGGCCACCACACCCGTGCACCGGCGCGCTTTGTCAACCTGCGGGTGGTGCAGCGCGCCGCCAACCGCGCGACGGCGGCCGTGGCAGCGCACGGCGGCGCCAGGTCCACTGGCGCCATCGTGGCCAAGGGCAGTCGCGCGATACTGCTTGCCGGACATGCCGACTATGTGAGCGCGCAGGTGATCGATCGCGATGCGCTGGTTCCCGGCGACACGCTGCACGGCCCGGCGATCGTCGAACAGAGCGACACCACCACGCTGATCGAACCGGGCTGGAGCGGCCGGGTCGCCGACAACCAGGTACTGCTTTTGACGAGGCAAGCATGAACAACAGAGTCGATGCCATCACCCGCAGCGTGGACCCGGTGACCCTCGAAGTGGTGCGCAACAAGCTCGAGGGCATCGCCGGCGAGATGCAGATGACCCTGCTGCACAGCGCTTTCTCGCCGATCGTCAAAGAGGGCATGGACTGTTCGGCGGCGCTGTTCACCGCCGACGGTCAGACCATCGCGCAAGCCACCGCGATACCGATCCACCTGGCGACCATGATTCCGGCGCTGGCGGCGGTGATTGGCAAGTATGCGGTCAGCGGCATGGCCGCCGGCGACGTCTATATCCTGAACGATCCCTATAGCGGCGGCACCCATCTGCCGGACATCACCTTGTTCATCCCGGTGTTCGCCGATGGCCGCGTGATCGGCTTCTCGGTCACCACCGTGCATCACCAGGACATGGGCGGCATGTCGCCGGGGTCGATCCCGACCAATGCCACCGAGATCTACCAGGAAGGCCTGCGCATTCCGCCGCTCAAATACATGGAGGGCGGCCAGGTCAACCAGACCTTGGATGCGATGCTGCGCATCAACATCCGCTTGTCGGACACATTCATGGGTGACTTGAACGCCCAGCTCTCGGCTTGCATGGTCGGCGCACGCCGATTGCAGGAACTGTGCGGCGTCTACGGCGCCGACTTGATCGAGACGCTCTTCATCCTGCTGCTTGACCGCTCCGAAAAAATGACGCGCGCGGCGCTGCGCACCCTGCCCAAGGGCACCTACCGCTATGTCGACTGGCTCGACAACGACGGCGTCGATCTCGAACGCCGGGTGCGCATCGAAGTCGCGGTCACCATTGGCGACGGCACCATTCATTTCGATTTCACCGGCTCGAGTGCGCAGGTGCGCGGGCCGATCAACTGCGTGCCATCAGGCGCGCAGGCGGCGGCCTACTATGCGGTGCGCGCACTCACCGATTCGCAGATTCCGACCAACGGCGGCTGTTTCCGCCCGGTGACCCTGCACCTGCCGGCCGGCTCGATCGTCAATCCGCAGGCGCCGGCGGCGGTCAACGCGCGCACCGCCACCATCAAGCGCATCTGCGGTGCCATGATCGGGGCACTGGCCGATGTGGTGCCAGAGCGCGTGCCGGCGGCATCCGCCGGCCTGTCGCTGATGCTGGCCTTCGGTGGCCGCAAGGTCGACGGCAGCGGATTCATCGTCAGCGAGCTGGTGGCCGCGGGTACCGGCGGCAGCGCCAGCGGCGATGGCGTGGATTGCCTGCAGACCGACGGCACCAACAGTATGAACCTGCCGGTCGAGGCGCTCGCGATCGAGGCGCCGGTGCGGGTGCTGCGCTTCGCGCTGCGCACCGACTCCGGCGGCGCCGGCCGGCAGCGCGGCGGCCTGGGCGTGGTGCGCGAGTATGAGTTCCAGGCCGACGACATCCGCCTGACCTATCGCGGCGAGCGCCATTACACCGACGCACGCGGCTCAGCCGGCGGCGGTGCTGGCGCGATGTCGCGGGCTACGATCCACCGCGCGGACGGCCGTACCGAGGTGATTGCTTCAAAACTGGTCACCAGCGTTTCCAAAGGTGACCGACTGGTGGTGGAAACCGCCGGTGGCGGTGGTTTCGGCGACCCCAAGTCAAGGCCGCGCGACGCCATTGCCGCCGACCTGGCGAACCACAAGATCAGTGCCGCGGCCGCGCGCGACACCTACGGATACCCTTAAAGGAGGCCAGACATGATCAAACGAATCGCACTGATTGCGGCACTGCTGCTGTATGCCAGCGGTGCCAGCGCGCAATATCCCAACAAGCCGGTCCGTATCGTGATTCCCTTTGGGCCGGGTTCCTCGACCGACGCGATCATGCGCATTCTGGCCACGCCGCTCTCCGCGGCGCTCGGGCAGCAGGTCATCATCGATCCGAAACCGGGCGGCGACGGCGCGATCTCGGCCATCGAGGTGGCACGTGCCGCGCCCGACGGCTACACCCTGGGTGTGGGCAGCGGCAGCCCGCTGGCCGCGGTGCCGGCCTTGCGCAAGAACCCGCCCTACAACCCGGTGGCCGATTTCACCCCGATCACCGACATCGGCCGCTACACCGTGTTCCTGTATGTCAACGCCAGCGTGCCGGCTAACACCTTCCAGGAATTCGTGGCCTACGTGAAGGCCAATCCCGGCAAGCTCGCCTACGGCACCGGCAACGCCAGCGGCATCGTCGCCTTCGCGCAGATGAACACCATGCTTGGCCTGGACATGCTGCATGTGCCCTACAAGAGCGCGCCACCTGCGGTGCTCGATCTGGTCGGCAACCGGGTGCAGGTGATGATGGACCCACCCACCGCGGCCCTCGCCTTTGTGAAGGAAGGCAAGTTGCGCGCACTGGCCACGACGCTGCGCAGCCGCTCGCCGTTGCTGCCGGACGTACCGACGATCTACGAAGCCGGCCTGCCGCAGTTCACCATTTCCAATTGGATGGGCCTGGTCGGGCCGGCCAACCTGCCGCGCGACATCGTCGAGCGGATCAATCGTGAATTCGCCGCCGCGCTCAAGCGCCCGGAAGTGCTGGCGGCGCTGGAGCGCCAGGCGTTCATCGCCAACCCTTCCTCGCCCGAGCAGTTCGCCGCCTTCATCAAGGAGCAGATGGAATCCTATGGCCGCCTGCTGCGTGCCGCCGGCGTGCAGCCAGACTGAGCCGGACAGGCCTTTGCTATTCAGGGAGAAACCGTTGACCAGTGCCTTGTTCCAGCCGATCACCCTGCGTGGCCTCACTTTACCCAATCGCATCGTGATCGCCCCCATGTGCCAGTACAGCGCGACCGATGGCTGCGCCAGCGACTGGCACCTGATCCAC
>CAXNGL010000183.1:0-6674 GCA_964201515.1 Burkholderiales bacterium | reverse complement strand
TCCACGTCGCCCGAGGCCACGCCCTGGAAGAACGCCCCCGCCGCCGAGTACGGCACGTAGAGCATCTCCAGCCCGAAGGCCTGCGTGATGGCCAGCGCCGACAGCCGCCCTTGGTGGCTGGGCGAGCCGAAGCTGAGCTTGCCGGGGCTCGCGCGTGCATGCGCCACGAGTTCCGCGAACGACTTCCACGGCTGGCGCGACGAGGTCGACAGGATGTAGCGCCCCTCCACCAGCCCCGCCACGGGCGCGAGGTCGGCGAGCGGGTCAAAGCGCAGGTCTTTCGCCGTCATCGGCATCAGCGCCAGCACCTCCACGTTCACCAGCGCCAGCGTGTAGCCGTCGGCCGGCGATTGCCTGGCCACCAGTTCATAGCCGATGGTGTAGTCGGCGCCCGGGCGGTTCTCCACCACCATCGGCTGCCCGAGCGTCCGGCCCATCTCGGGCGCGGCGATGCGCGCCACGAGGTCTGGCGCCGAGCCCGGCGACTGCGGCACGACCACGCGGATGAGCCGCGACGGGTAGTCCTGCGCCAGCGCGCCCGTCATCCACGCTTGCGCGAGCGCCAGCACACATGCCACCCGTACGGCACCACGAACGGCTGCACCAACAACGGAATGCCTCGTCATCAACATGTACCTCCCCCCTTGCCAGTGCGCGCGCCGCCCCGACGGGCATGGCGCAAAACTAGGTTATTTGTGCAGCGTGGCCACCGATGGGCATGCCTGTCAGTCGCCAGCTCCTTCAGTTTCCGGTTGATCGGCGCTCGGCCAGGAGATTTTCGATTCTGCGGAGCAAGGGCACCAGTTCCGTCTGGATGGTGTCCCAAACGAGCGCGTGGTTCACCAGATCGTAGCCGTGAATGAGGAGGTTTCGAAAAGCGATGATCTGTCGATAGTCGCCAAGCTTGGCCGCCGTGTCAGCGTCGTGCTGTGCGAGCCTGCGGACCGCCTCGCCGACGATCTCGAAATTTCTTTCCACCGCTTGTCGAAGCAGTCGGTCTGCCGAATAGTCCGAAAGCGAGCGCCCTAGAGTCACTTCGCCGATGAAGCTCGCCGCGTCGCGAATATCTTCAAGCAGCTTTGGGGATTTCGGCTGCATACACCGGTTGGCGTGTTGCGTTGACGGACGCGATGAAGAAGGGATTCTTCATTGCGTCGGGCATCACCAGGTCCACTGGCCTGCCGAAAAGGCCTTCAAGTGCCTCCTTGAACCCGAAATAGCGCTTGAACAGGCCCTGGGCCTGCTGATCTTCGAAATCGACGACGAAATCGACGTCGCTTCGCGTTGACTCAAAAGCGCCGGTTGCCGCAGAACCAAATACCTCGAGTCGCCTCACGCCAAACTGCTGGCAGAGGCGGCTGATGGCGTCGCGGTTATCGTCGATTTCGCTGATCATTTCTGGCTCCGGTTGCCATTATGCCGCCATTGCCAGTGTCGTGGCAGGTGGCGCCCCCGTGCTGTAGCATAGCCAGAACACCCCGCCACCAGCCGTCCAGTCATTATGATCAAGAACGTATACTATCCCCACGCCATCCGGACATAGCCATAAGAAATGTAATCACATAATTAGTAACCACTAACCATCCCCCACGGAGCCCGCCATGCCACGCACCCCGCTCGACGAAGCCCACCTCCACCCCGCCATCCGCGACACCGTGGCCAGCTTCGGCGCGGACATCATCGGCGAGGTGAAAGCCGCCATCGCCGCCAACGACATCGTCGTGGTCGGCATGAAGCAGAACCCGTTCCCCAAGAAGGCCTGCAAGCTGCTGGACCAAGCGGGGCTCAAGTACGCCTACCTCGAATACGGCAGCTACCTCGGCCAGTGGCGCCGCCGCCTCGCGCTCAAGATGTGGACCGGCTGGCCCACCCTCCCCATGGTGTTCGTGAAGGGGGTGCTGGTGGGCGGGGCGCAGGACCTGGAGAGGCTGATCAAGAAGGGGGAGATCAAGAAGTAGCATCAATATGTGGGATGCATCCTGAAGCATCCATCCTTGAGCCTGTGCGATGTCACTCTGCCGCAGGTAAGATTAGCGCTCATACCGATCTTCGGTGTCCATCGGATCGCACGCCGACACGAGCGAGGCAAACATGGCAAGCACCTTACCGCTGGAAAATATGTCTGTCGCAGAGAAGCTGCAGGCAATGGAGATGCTCTGGGACGATTTGTGCAACAGGGCTGACGCCGTGACGTCGCCAGTCTGGCACGCGAACGTCCTGTCCGAACGTGAGACAAGTCAGGCTCGCGGCGAAGAGCAGTTCGAAGACTGGGATGCAGCCAAAAGGAATATCAAAAGCAAGGTTTCGTGAAGATCCGGATACTTTCTTCGGCCAGCCGCGATCTCATTGACGGCTACCAGTTCTACGAATCGCAGGCTGCAGGCGTCGGTGGATACTTCCTGGATTCGCTTTACTCGGACATCGATTCACTTTTGATCAGCGCCGGGATGCACGCCGTCCATTTCGGCAAGTACCATCGCCTGCTGTCCAAACGGTTTCCCTTTGCCGTCTACTACCGAGTGGAAGACCAAACCGTGCTGGTCTACGCCATCCTTGATTGCCGTCGTCGTCCGGCCTGGATCAGAAAGAAGCTAAGTTAGAAGAACGGGGGGAAATCATTCCTCCTACGCAAACCGCGCCATCACGTCGCGGGACCAGGCGCGCATGAATTCGTCCTTCTCCGGAAAATGGATGCTGAGCCAGACGCGGTTCACGCCCCAGCCCTCGATCTCGCGCAGCCGCTCGACGCAGTCGGCGGCGCTGCCTGCGATGGCATAGCGATCGGCGAGGTACTGCGTCAGTCCCAGCTCATCGAGCAGGCGTGCGTTGTGGCGCGTTTCGCCCTTCGCGCCGGTGACCACGTGCTGCTGCGCCTGGTACGACGCGTTCAATTGTTTCATCGGCTCGATGAGGTGCGCCGGGATGAACTTGCCGTCGGTGGTCGGGCGCGCCAGTTCGTGGCCCATGGCGGCAAGCGAGGTGCGGATGCGATCAACCGCCGTCGCCCGGTCCTCGGCGATGTAGGCCATGACGAGCCACCAGACCTCGATGTCCTCCATCCTGCGCCCGGCGCGCTCGGCGCCGATGCGGACCTGCGCCAGCGTGTCGGCCACCACCTCGCGCGTGACGCCGGTGCCGACCACGACGCCGTCGGCGATCTCGCCGGCCAGTTGCAGCGTCTTCGGCCCGTGCGCCGAAAGAAACAGCGGGATCTTCAGGCCCGGCCTTACCCACGTGAGGTTGAGCGCCTTGCCGCGCCACACCGCGCGGCCCTTGGTGTGCAGCTCGCGCACGGCGAGGAGGTAATCCCTGAGGTCGGCGAGCTTCGCCGGCGGCTCGTCGATGTTCCTGATCGCCGCAAAGCCGCTGCCGATGGCGGCGAGCACGCGCCCGGGCGCCGCTTCTTCTGCGGTGGCGAGGGCGCTGGCCGTCACCGCCGGGTGGCGCGTGACCGGGTTGGTGACGCGCGGCCCGATGCGCATGCGCCGCGTGTTCAGCGCCACGCCGGCAAGGTTCACGTACAACTCGCGGCGAATCGACTGGCTGTCGGTCACGCCGAAGAGCTCGAAGCCGCACTCCTCGGCCACCTGCGCCCAGGCAATGTAGCCGGGCAGCGCAACCTCGGGCGGGATGGTGATGCCGAAGCGCATGTGTTTCCCCTTGTTCCCTTCGTTCGCCGACGCCAGTGACAGCGCTCCTGCCGCCTACTTCGGCACCAGCTTCGAATACCGCTCGATCACCGTGCCCTTGAAGAAATCCGGGTTGGCGTGGGTCCAGAAGCGGTGCGGGTTCACGAACACGAAGTCGCGGAAATCGGCATCGGTGATGAGACCGTCCTCCACCAGCTCGTGCGCCTCTTCGAGCACGTCGCGCATCTCTGGCACGTCCCAGTGGCCGATGTCCGAGCTGAAGATGGCCTGCAGCCGCGCCCCGTAGGGCAGCTTCTTCGCATCGAAAGCCCAGGCATTGGTCGGGTCATCGGCCTCGCAGCCGAAGAAGAAATTCGGCTCGAAGCGCGCGCGCACGTCCTCGGGCCGGCTGATGCCGCAGCGCTCGAACTCGTCCACCGGCCCCGGGTCGTTCTCCACCGAGCCGTGGAACGGGTTGCCCGCATACAGCGCCAGCGCGCGGTTGCGCTCGCCCTCGAGCCGGCCGCGGACGAGCTCGCCGCCGTAGCGCCGGTGCAGGTCCCAGAACAGCGCCTGGTCCAGCCGCGCCGGGTCGTAGTTCACGATCGCAGCCCTGTTGCGCTTCTTCCAGTGCGCGACAAGATCGCAATACAGCGCGGCCGCCCAGCCCGCGCCGCCCTCCAGGAAGGCCATGCGCAACTGCGGAAAGCGCCGCGTCACCCCGCCCATGAAGGCCGCCTTGCACAGCGCCTCGCCCGATGCGGCGAAGTGGCCGATGTGGTTGTACATGTAGTTCGACACCGACATGCGCGTGCCCAGGCCCTGCGTGCCCGAGTGGAAGGTCGGCGAGAGCTTCAGCTCGATGCACTTCGCCCACACCGGGTCGTAGTCGTGCTCGCTGTCGAGGCAGAAATTGTCGTACCACTGCCCCTGGCCGTCGGCGCGCGGCCGCAGCACGTAGGAGGCCATGACGATCGCCTTCATGCCGAGCACATTGACTGCGTATTGCATCTCGGCAATGGCCTCATCAGGGGTGTGCATGGGGATCACCGCCACCGGGGTCATGCGCGCGGCGTAGGCGCCGAAGGCGCGCGCATGGAATGCGTTGAGCGCGCGGCAAGCCACGGCGCGCAGCTCATCGTCGCGCGTGTGCGGCAGCACCAGCCCCGAGCTCGGGTAGAGCACGGTGAAATCCAGCCCCAGCTCGTCGAGCCGCTCGTTCAGGAGCGCCGGCAGGCTCGAGGTGACGCGGTCGAGCGTGTTGGCCGCGGGAACGCCCCACCACGCCGGCCGGTGGGTGCGCGCCCGGGCGCGGTCGCTCGCGCTGCCGCTGTACCAGGCGGTGGTGCGGTTCTGCGAGAAGCGGTCGAGGTTGCCCTGCTCGAATTTTTCGACGGCCCTGGCGCCGCCGAACTCCTTCAGCACATCCAGGAACGCCGGCTGGAATTCGATGGTATGGCCGTCGGAGTCGATGACCGGGAAGTCGAGGCCGCTGCGGATCTTCGCCGACGGGGACAGCGTTGCCGTGTTCATGGCGGCTCCTTCAATCGTTCAGCGGGATGTTGGCGCGGCGCACGGTGGCGGTCCATTCCTCCACTTCGGAGGCGAGCTGCGCCCGGGTGGCCTCGACGCTCGTGCCCATCGGCGCCCAGGTCTGCGTACGGATGAAGGCCGTGATCTCGGGGGACTGCAGCGAGTCGCGCACGGTGGCGTTGAGCTTGTTCACCACTGCGGCCGGGGTGCCCGCGGGCGCGAACAGCCCCATCCAGAACGGGTTGGTGAAATCGACCCCCACTTCCGGCAGCGTGGGCGCATCCGGGAAGAGCGGCGAGCGTTCCTTCGCGGCGATGGCGAGGAAGCGCACCCGGTCGCTCTTCCTGCGGTAGAGCGTGCCGATGTCGGTGAACAGCACCTGGATGTCCCCGGCGATGAGGGCGTTCACCATGGGCAGGCCGCCGCCGTAGGGCACGTGCACCATGGACACGCCCGCCTTGGCGAGCGCGGCCTCGGTGGGCAGGTGGATGGCGCCGCCCACGCCCGAGGAGCCGTAGTTCAGCTTGCCGGGGTTGCGCCGCGCGTACTCCAGCAGCTCCTTCATCGAATTGGCCGGCACGGCGCTGTTCACCCACACGCCGAGGTCGCCGCGCAGGGCCAGGCTGACCGGGACGAAATCGCGGCGCACGTCCACGTCCGGGCTTTTCTGCATGGTCTGCACCATGGACAGGCCGTTCGAGTGCAACAGCAGCGTGTAGCCGTCCGGGGCGGCGTTCTTCACCAGGCGCATGCCGAGCAGCCCGCCCGCGCCGGGCTTGTTTTCCACGACGAACGACTGCCCCAGGCGCCTGCCCCAGTCCTGCGCGAAGAGCCGCGCCGCCACATCCACCACGCCGCCATTGCCAAGGGGCACGATGACGGTGACCGGACGCGCGGGGTAATCCGACTGCGCCCAGGCGGGCGCGGCAGCAGCCCAGCCCAGCAGCGCCGCGAGCGACAAGGCCGCCCGGAAGGCGAACCCGATGCGGTGAACCTCAAGGCGATGAACCATGGCATTCCTCCCTCGTCGATGAAATTGCAGGCCATTGTGCTGAAACGCCGTTGCGGCGGCGGGCCGGCGTTGCCGCTTTGCAGATCATTGTAGGGAATTCGTGTCGCCGGGCGATTGCATTTCTTAAGGCGCCGGAATCAATCTCCGCCGCCGCAATACCGCATTCCGCGAGAAGGTGCTGCATGCCGCGAGTACCGCTGCTGTGTGTGCCGCCACGACCTGCGCTTGGGCGCGCATGTCATCGGCCTCGAAGCCACCCGCACCAAACTGCTGGCGCACCACGGCGCCGCGCTGATCGCGCCGCAGAGCAGGGAGTACCTGCCGAGCGCGGAGGTTATTGACGCAAATCGACGCAGCTATTCACCTTGACTGAGCTAGTTGAGTTCCTCGCCTCAACATGTGAAGCCAATATGCGCGCGGCGGTGATTCACTCCGAAATTGGAAAGTACGCGATAAAGTAGAGCATTAGTCATTGCTTTGTAATTAATTCGCGATAGGTG